>CAYNOE010000458.1:0-2307 GCA_964398745.1 uncultured Lachnobacterium sp. | reverse complement strand
AGGCGCTTTATCTACGTTCCACGGTCAAATTCCATACCGACCTTCACCTCCTCTCCCAGCTCCCCAATTCTTCAATCTGCCAGGAAACCAAGGATGCCTGCCCTGCCCGTCCTCTTGTAGCTTATTGGGGATTTGGAGCGCAGGATTATTGAATACTTTTCTTAATTCCGTCCGTCTGCCATATAGTCATAGAACTTTTTAAATGACAGATATCCTGCCAGATTATTGTTGTCATACTGCATCTGCATGAAATCCCTGACCATATTCATAAAGTTCTTTTTTACATTAACACTATTATCATCGTTGGTTATATCTCCATTCACGCCACCCGCAGCTGACAGGAAATTGCCGAATGCGTCAGAAGTGTATCCCTGCACATCGCTGTATGCAGCATAGGCAAGCATTTCAAGATAGCTTCCGTTTTCCGGGTCAACATCATTGATTCTCACATTGGTATCCGTATCATCACCCGACTTTCCCCAATACCTTACCCTGTATTCCGGGTCAGCATCATTATAATTTTCTGCCTGGTAGACGGATGCACTGGTGCCGTCCGGGAATCCGACTGCTGTCAGCGCCTTATCGCCATTCACTCCTGTATAATGAAGTGTTATGTTAGAGGTCTGGGGGCTTCCCACATTTCCCATTGTGGGTTTCTGACTGTTCCTCATCTGTGCTGTTCGGTTCATCCCGATATAATTACTGCTATAATTATAACTTCCAATTCCATTTACGCTCATTTTCAAATCCTCCATTATCGTCAATTATTTTAATATTGTGACTCCTCTGTCGTTCAGAGCCGCATCCGCTCCCTCGTATTTTCTCCCTTTCTGAATATTTCTTCCATTGCATTCACATATTCATCAAAGGTCATAACCATAGAAGATCCCACAAAACTATAAAGAGTATTTACTGCATTTGGGAAAGCATTTGCTAATGCCTCCCGTAAAGTTGGTCCATTCTTCTCTGCCGCTTTAATTCTATCATCAATTTCTTTTTGTATTTCTTCTGCCGTCCTGACTGTTGCAAAACTGCAGGAACCTTTCACTCCATTTCGTTCCATTGTATTTTGTCCCATAATACTGCGGTCAAAATACACCGGCACGGATGTGTAGTCATTAAGACTTTGCTGCCACTTGTCCATAGAAAGGTAAGCGTCCCAATTTCCGGAACTTTTATATTCCTCCATCACATCCTTTATCGCCGTACTGTAGTCTGCCTTATCTAAATAATTTTTCACTCCTGTCTTTTCAAACAGGATATCTGCTCTCTGCTTATCTCCTAAAGATGTATTTCCCGTTTCCTGATTAAGCATCATAAGTTCAGCATAGCTACAATTTCTGGGATCTATAATCCATGCATGATGCCTCCTTTCAAATTCTTTTCCCTCTGCGGTCCTGCCCTTTAATATGTAAATTGGCGTATCATCCAAATAAATGTCTGAACGATGTATCTCAACGCTCTCCCCTGTCTTTGGATTTGAAAAAGATATCAACGGTTCATTCACTTTACTTCCTCTGTTTATATCTCCTATTTGATTATTAAAATTCTTACCTAAAACTCTCTTTTTACCCGTCATATAATTCGAGTTAATTCCAGTATTATAATCAATACCATTTACTGACATAATGTTTCCCTCCGATCTATTACTAAAATGATTAAACAGTTCCGTATCAGCCTCAAGCAGTCTTGCACTATTGAACTTACTAAGCCATGTCTGGTAGTTTGATTCTTCAATCCCCATTGCCATTAAATATTTTAATAGTGGCTCCTCTGTCGTTCAGAGCCGCCTCTGCCCCCTTATAGTAAGTCCGGGCATAACTTTCTTTACTTCACAATACCCGCCGCTTCCATAATGTTCTGTTCATAAGCCGCAATAGCAGAACCTATAACTTCCGGCGTTCCCGTATATGTAACCCCGCCTGCGCCCACTGTGCGGCTGACAAAGAACTCCACTATGCCCCTTTGTTTATATATGATCTCCATCTGCGCTTTCCGTTCCTCTGCCGCTTCCCGGCTCCGCTCCATGCTCGCTTTCCGCTGTGCCGCCTCTTTCTCCCGTTTCGCCTTGTTGATGGCATTCACTTCTGCCACACGCTCTGGGGAATCCGCACAACCACCGATATAGGTAACGCTTCCATCCTCATGGACAACTACGCCACACGGCTGGTAATCAAGCCCCTGTGCCGCAAAATACGCTTTCAGTCTCGGAGTAGCATTAAAGAAATCATCGATCTTACCCTCATAGTAAGTAGCCTTTTCCGGGTCATTTGCCATCTGCTCCAGAATATTCGGAGCAATCACAAC
>CAYNOE010000457.1:0-2310 GCA_964398745.1 uncultured Lachnobacterium sp. | reverse complement strand
CGCGAACCGTGACTCAGCCCCTGAACCAGGTGGCGGTGGCGGTGGCGCAACTGACATTCGTTTAACTGCTGGAGACTCTAATGATTTTGCTTCTTTAAAATCTCGTATTATGGTAGCATCAGGTGGTGGTGGTGGCTCCTATTATGGAATGGGCGGCGCCGGAGGAACTTTAGAAGGCTTAAATGGTGCTGGAGTTAATACTCTTCCAAACCAAACATCAGGTTATAAATTTGGTATAGGTATGCCAGGAATTACTGCTAATATTGGTTCCGGTGGTGGTGCTGGAGGATACTTCGGTGGAAATACTTTAACTAACTATTCTGGAAGTGGTGCATCATCATTTGTATCTGGTTGTGTTGGATGCAAAGCAATTTCTAAAGATGCCACTGAAAATAATATAATAATGAGTGAAGTAAATAAACATTACTCCAACTATGTATTTGATAAAATCAAAATGTATAGTGGTGAAGAATCCATGCCAAATAAAGATGGCGGATACCAAGTCGGAAATAACGATGATGGCTATGCCATAATCTCTTCAAGTACTCCTCGAAGTGAAAATAACTTCTTAAAATCTTTAAGTGTAGATGACAAAGAAATAAGTCCAAACTTTGAAAAATTTGTTTTAGAATATACTTTAAATGTTGATCCAGATGATACTACAATTAATATAAATGCTGAAGTAGATGATGAAAAAGCTGTTTTAATTGGAGATGGTGAAGTAAATATTCCGGCTGGAACTACTGATTTATCTATCTTTGTAACTGCTGAAAATGGTGATATTAGAGTGTATACCATCAAAGTAAATAGAAATCCATCTAGTAATGCGAGTCCACTTAATATTAAAATAAATGGTTTAGTTCCAAATCTTTGTAATGCCAAAGATAACTACTGTAAACAAAATCCTCTATTTGATAAAGATAAAAATGAATATAATATGGTTATACCTAATAAAATTAAAGAACTAAGTTTTGAAGTAGAAAAAGCCAATATTAATCAAACGGTCACTGGAGATGGAATTGTTACTTTAGAGCAAGGTCAAAATGAAATCGTAATCGAAGTTACAAGTGAAGATGGAACAAATAAGAGTAAGTATACATATCATATTGAAAGAGATAAAGCAGGAGATAATCTAATCAAAGAACTAAATATTACAAATCCTCTTACAGACATTAACTTTGCAAGTGAAACGGCAGACTATTACTTCTCCGTTCCAGAAGGAACAAACTCTTTAGAAATGGAAATAGTTTTATCTGATGAAAAAGCAAGTTATGAAGTAAAAGGAAATGAAAACTTAAAACTTGGTATGAATATCATCACGATAGAAGTCACTGCTCAAAATGGCGAGATTAGAACTTACACTTTAAATGTTTATAAAGAACAAAGTGGTAATACTTATCTTACTGATATTAAAGTAAGTCATAATGGTACTGATTACAAATTATCCCCAGATTACAATAAAATAATAACTAACTATATAGTAAATGTTCCAAATGAAGTCGATAATGTTGATATAACTTATATCAAAGAAGAAGAATCTTCGGTTGTATCAGGAGCAGGCAATATTTCTTTAAATACTGGTACTAATAAAGTTCCAATAACTGTAACTGCAAGTGATGGTTCTATAGATATATACGAATTATATATTGTAAGAGCAAAATCAAGTGATGCTACCTTAAAGAAATTAGATGTTTTAGAAGCTAGCTTAAATCCTGAATTTAAAAGTGATGAATTTAATTATAACTTAACTGTTAACTCAGGAGTAACCTCATTAAATATAAATGCTGAAACAACTAATCCTAAAGCAGTTTACAAAATAAGTGGTAATAGTGGTTTTACTATCGGACTTAATAAAGTAGTAATATTAGTTACCGCTGAAGATGGCACCAAAAATACATACACCTTAAACGTTACCAAAGAAGCAAGTAACAATAACTACCTAAGCTCGTTAATCATTGATAAGTATGATATGACAAGTATCTTTAATAAAGAAACAGAGGAATATAATATTATCTTTAATGAAAAAATCCCTATTATTAAAATAAGTGCTACCGCTGAAGATAGTACTGCTAAAGTATCAAAAACAGGAATATATAGTATCAAAAGTGGTAATAATGAAATAAAAATTAATGTTACCGCCGAAAATGGTGACGTTAGAACTTATACTCTTAACATCGTTCAAGAAGGAAGTACTAATAATAACTTATTATCATTAGTAACAAGTGCTGGTAAAGATTTAAGTCCAACATTTGCTCCTGATAAAACTAAATACAATTTAGAAGTTGAAAATAGTATGGATGAAATAACTGT
>CAYNOE010000456.1:0-2312 GCA_964398745.1 uncultured Lachnobacterium sp. | reverse complement strand
GCGACATTTAAAAATCTATTCAATTGTAACTATTTTCCATGATTTTGTCAATAACTTTTTGAAACAGTTTTTACTCCAGACAAATACTTCCCTGCATCCAGACACATCCTTTAAAGCGCCTGCCGACTGCGGGTTCCCCAAGCAGATCTTTTTCATTAATGCAGACATCAAACAAAATATTATTACAGTTTAACTGCATTTTATAAACTGCCTCGTGAGTAATTTTATTATCCATCCGCACAAATTCCACGATTTCACCAAGAACAGCATAATGGTCGCTTTCAACCCCATATGGCATAAATGACGTTTTTACGATTGTAAAAACATCTTCCTTTAAAATACGCTGGGAAAGAAGCGCATAAGTGTCCATATCTTCAAGTGTAAGACTTTCGATTGCATCTTCATCCCCGTCCCTTGCCTGTGCAACAAGCTGGTTATGCTGCTCTGAGTTATAAATTCCTGCTCTTTCTTTTGGAGCATTTTCCAGAACCGGACATAAAATTTTTCCATCAATGGAAAGTCCCGCAAGCTTTGCCCCATAATAATTTTTTGAAAGATGCTTGTTATGATCCAAAAGATAATCGGTGACATTCTGCAGATAAAAAATAAGTGTAACCCCAAGATTCAGGTCATCGCACACTCCTGCATAAGATTCCTTTTCCGAATGTCTTTCTACATCAATCTGTTCATTGGTGGTAAGACCTGACCCATTCACATAAGGATAATAATATTCCATTTCAAAAGAATCATCTTCCTGATATGTTCCACAAACTGTTATCCCGATATTCGGTGCAAATGAAACCGACAGTTCAGCAAACTCATTTCCTTCAGAATTTCTTGCAACCTTTATTATTTCCGGACTTTTTATAATTTTCTCTATAATAAGCTCAAGATCCTTTTTTTCTATAATTGAAAATCCAATTGTTCTTAAAAATTTATGCACTTATAAATCCCCCCTTACGATAACACTTTTTTCTATCATATCATATAAACTATAAAATAAAAACATTTTTTTATAGTTTATGCGCTGCATACACAAGTCTTTGTAAACAGTAACTGATTATTTTCATCATCCTGCTTCTCAACGGCCGGATTCTCCTGATGAACCGTCCGGGAAACCAGAACGTCCATAATTTCAGGATCAAACTTGTTTCCTGCTTCCTCCTCCATGTACTTTAATGCTTCCTGCACGGAACTTCTTTTGCATTCCATACCGGAAATTTTACAGTCTAAAAAATCGCATGTCTGTATAATCTTACATTCTGTCTCATAATTTTTACGCCGCATTGGAAAACCGCTGCCATCCTGCCTTTCATGATGGAATAAAACCATTTTCTTTACATTTTCGGGAATCCATGCTTCTTCATCCAGTGCAGAATATCCCAAAATTGTATGTTTTTTATATTCAAAAACCTCCATCGGATCAGCATTTTTCCATTCACGGTTTATATATTCTGTTGTAATATAGCGAATTCCGATATCATGCAGGAGACAGCCCAGTACAATATCATGCTGTTTTTTCAGATCCAGATTCATATTTCTGGCGACACCAGCCGACAGCAACGCAACCATAACCGTATGCTCATACAGATCAGGTGTACGTTCATATAAATATGCCGCAGCAGATTCCGGCATTCCGTTAATTTCCTTTACGATTTCATTTGCAATTACTTCAAATTCACGCAGGGTTCCCCCAATATGATAGATGTGTCTTTCCATAATTTTCTGTACAACGCCAACATAGGTTTCCATACGGGCAGGATTTATGAAGCTGTCCGGTTTTTCCACACATTCAGCAGAATCCTCCACCGACAGAAGATCAATCCCAAGCGAACATAACAAAGGAATATAATCCTTTCTGAGTACTGTTCCCTTAGGGATAATTATTTCTTTTTCTCCAGTCAGTAATGACTCTGCCAGAACTTCACTGCCATTCAGTTTATCAACTGACTTTATCTTCATAAACCCATACCCCGTTTAATTCCCGTTCTTTGCCATGTCCAATGCTTCCTGCTCCTCATCCGCAAGGGCAATAATAGAGTTTCCGTCAATTATCTCTTTGATATAGGTATAGCAGCCTTCCCTGCTGTGTACTGCATTCATAATAAATCCATTATCTGATTTATTTAATAGCGCAAGTGAAAAACTGAGTTTTCCACCCATCTCATTAAAAGCATCATACTTGACAAGGCCAGCTTTCTGGAATGTAAACTTCATATCATCTGACAACTTCTGGATACTCTGTTCATTTTTTTCATTTGCATGAAGGAGACGGTCTACCTGATCAAGCCTTGTAACCAGTGTTTCTTCCA
>CAYNOE010000455.1:0-2312 GCA_964398745.1 uncultured Lachnobacterium sp. | reverse complement strand
AAGTATTCAATCAATGCCTTAGTTACACGCATAGATGAATATTTTTGTATTTTATCTGGTTAATGATATTCTGCGGCGTGAAACAAAGTTGTGGGAAAGTGAACTGCTGAAACAGCAGGCACAGCATCAGGTCAGCTTATTCCGGTCTGTTTTCGAGAACTATGAGAAACAGCGGAAAAAGACACATGAATATAAGAACCAGATGATGTGTATAGAATCCCTGCTTGTACTAAAGCATTATGATGAATTGAAAAAGTATGTGGAAAAAATTAATGGCAGCTTATGCGGTGAACCGGAATATATCCGAACCGGTCATGTAATGGTGGACGCTGTTTTAAATAGTAAATACAAGGAAGCACAGGATAAAAACATTATGTTTGATTTTATGATTAATGATTTATCGGGACTTTGGATTGAAGATCATGATATTGTTGTTATCTTATCCAACTTGCTGAACAATGCAGTCGAAGCCTGTGAGAAGTGCCGTGGGGAGAGGGTAATCAAAATGAAGTTTGTGGGGGAGAAGGATAATCTTATTCTTTCAGTAAGAAATACATATAACGGCAATTTGAAAACGGAGAATGGTGAAATTGTTACAATTAAAAAACAGGAACCGGGTTTACATGGGATTGGTATAAAAAATATTATAGAAATTGTAACAAAATATCAGGGACAGTATGCAATACAGTATACGGAGAGGGAATTTTTCTTTTCTATTCTGATACCCGTTTTAAAATATGATGTTTATTAAGTGCAGGACTATATTTATTATTCGTGTAAAAAAATAATTACAGTTGGTACTGTAATTTTAATTAGTATTGCGGATAGATTGTAATATCAGATTTTTTATATTCTGCAAAAACAAGTCGTTTTCTGCAATGGATATTGATTTGAATATATTACCCATTTATAATGGACATTGTAATGAAGAAATTTCTGCTTTATTGGATTGGAGGAGGATAAGTATGAGTATTCAGATAAACAATTTTCAGGGAACATACAGTGGGATAGAAAATTTCAGGAGAAAAATTAACAGCCGTACCGAAGCCATATCAGGCAAAGCAGGAGCTTCTGGCAGCCAGTCTGATTTTGCAAAAATACAGAATGGTCTTTCGGCATATGAAGCGTATTTGTATACAAAAAATGTAAGATCAAAAATTTGTACAGGAAATCCGGCAGCAACTTTAAGGGAGTGTCTGCAGGAGACAGATACAAACAGGTATTCCATTAATAAATCTGATGAAATGCCAGGCGGCTGGGAGATTTATGACAAGGTACTTAATAATACATTTATTTTTAATCCGGGTACAACAACAGTACAGACAGATTGTAACACGGGAAAAAATTACATCCTGTTCAAGGATCCGTTCGGCGGTCTGATGGACGTCATGCCGGTGGACAGTGAACTGATGGAGGCATTAAATGCCAAAAATATACCGGCAGTACCTTTAAATGCCAGCTATACGGTTGGGGTTAATGAATTTACAGGGATTGAGTATCTGAAAGTGAAAGGCCATGAGAATGGAAAAACATGGTTGTTAATCAGTAATGAAGAGCAGCAGCAGAAGCTGCAGGAACTGGCGGATGTGTATAAAGAAAAATATCCCAGTCTTGTAAAAACAGACAGTATGGCAATCGGAATGGCAGGAGCTGAAGTGGCAGGGCAGGCAGTAAGGACGGAACACGGAATTATGACGCTTTCCTGCAACGGGCTGCATTATATGGATAATGACAATCCGTTAAGAAGCTGGGCTGTTATGTATTCGGCAGATGACTCAGATATGTACAAAGAAATTATAGATGCGATGACAGAGGGGTATATCATGGGAAGTGATCTGGAAGAAGTTTCTGTATGGGAGAAGTATTTTACGGAAAGGGGACTGGCTTTTGAAAGAATTCTTTCGGATGAAGAACTGGAACTTCTTGCGGACAAATAGGAAAGTTATGCAGATAAAGTCTTTTGACCGTGTTTTGCATTTCTAAAATATGAGCCGTCACATTCTCTTCGTTCCATCTGGGAGGAAAAAGAGTGAAACAACAAAATATTACCTCTGCAGATTCGTTTTTTGGATAAGACATTGTACCAGATTTTATTCCCGCGAGAACGAGCCAAGTACCCGCGTTGACGCGGGTATTTGACTACCAGCTTTGGGATAAAGAAGATCATGTTTTTTTATTATTCTGTCTAATGAAAATCTTACCCTGTTCTAAATAAAATTCCTGCTGTTCTGCATTTAGCGACCGAAAAATGTATAATAACCGTTTTTCATCATAGGATAAGTCTGATTCAATGGTGTGATTAAGCAGATAAT
>CAYNOE010000454.1:0-2321 GCA_964398745.1 uncultured Lachnobacterium sp. | reverse complement strand
CCTCAAATACCAAAATGCTTTACTTTCTATTATTATAAAAAATAAGTGATGGATTCTATATCATTTTTTTATGATAAATGTTAAAATTTTATGCATAGTTTACATTTTACTGCATACAAAGGAGTGACTGCTTGATGAATACTGAACAATCCTTTACCCTTTCCACTTTCCAGCAGCGTGAAAACGCTTCCGTGCATTCTGCATACCCTTCCGAACTTGCTTTTTTCCATGCGGTACAGTCGGGCGATATGAAAAAGGTACAGGAGTCCATGTCCCCTCTCGACTCCAGAGACTTCGGAACGCTTTCTGACAACCCGTTTCGGAATCTGTGTTACCATCTGGTGATTTCCATCGCCTTGATTACCCGCTTTTGCATAGAGGCAATATCCGCCCTCCACAGGCAGATGGTATTTGATTTCACCAATCGGATGCGCAGGCTGAAAACCCGGCAAGTCTTTTCCAAACCCATAAGGCAGTGTCTGGATTATATTTACGAAAACCTGCATACGCCTATCTCCCTCAAGAATCTGGCGGATTATGTGGGGCTTTGTCCCACCTATCTTTCCGCACTCTTTAAAAAACAGGTAGGCGCCACCATCTCGGCCTATATCCGCGGACTGCGCATAGATGCTGCAAAAAACATGCTCCAGTATTCCGAATACACTCCCATTGAGATTGGCAATTACTTAAACTTCTGCTCACATAGCCATTTTATCAATGTCTTCAGGCAGGAAACCGGTATGACGCCCCGACAGTTCAAGCAGCAGTTTTTCAGCCGTAATTGGAAGACATAAAACTGTCCTGTTATACTTCTGCCCTTATTCATATGACTGCAAAAGCTGTCGGCAGATTTTCTTATTTGCATCTCCAAAAAACGATATGACTTTTCGTCCAAGCGGGCTACGAATTCGACCTCTTCTTTTGACCGGATGCACTAGTGATTGATTGTTTAGGTGTATCCAACACTACTTTTTCCTGGTCCTAGAAAAAATTTATTTTCCTGCCCTGCTTTCGTCCGTTTCTTGGAAATCTTTAATCATATGATTTAAATACTTTGCCGTTTCTTCTGACAGCCTTTCCAAAGCCCCATAGAAAGACGCATATAAATCAGCCAACTGCTCTATTTCTACAATTCCCTGTCCCTCGCCGGAAACAGGATTTCTTATTACTGCCGGATAACAGGCAGCTAACTGTTCCATTTTATGGATACATTCTTTCATTATGCTATATCTTACTTCTAATCCCGACATATGTTTCTCCTCTTAATATAAATACTGATCCTGCACATCCATTTCTTCCAGATAATTTATAACTGAATCCCTTATTTCCTTCGACGTAGATGCAATAACCCGGTTCAGTTTTTCCGCATATGCTAAAAAAGTCATTAATGCATCCGAAGTCTCACCTTTTACAATTCCTTCTTCTACTACCCGTTTCATAATTGCAATATAGGAATCTGCCATATTCTGCAACTGTTTTCCTTGCGTTTCAAAATATTCTGCCATCTCATTTATATAGTCCTCATCGATAATTAACTCTGTATCCGGCATTCTTAACCTCCTTTTCTGCACTTGCAAGCTGCTGCCTCCAATAACTGATACTACTATTGAAACCTGCTATTTGATTATTACACTCACTTATAATCTGTTTCTGTCTTTCTATTTCCCTACTAATTTCGGATTTTGCCATATCCATGCCGCCATATGCTCTTATGTATTCCGACCCGTTTAGTAATTCCTTCAACACTACGTCATATGCTCCAACGAGTCTTGCTTGTCCCAATATTTTATTAAAATCTTCAAGCCTTGCTTTCCGCGCTGTTCTGGCAAATTCAAATTCCATCTGATAATCATTGCAACTGGCATTTAATGCCGTTAATTGGTGTATGTTTTTTTCCGCTTCTGCCCTCCCTTTTTCTGCATCCGCAATATTTCTCTCTAATTGAGATATGTGGGAACTGATTTCACTTTTTGTCATTTATTTTCTCCTTCCTCTATCACACGGTATAAACTGATATCATAGCTTTCAATCTTAAAACGCCTATTAGTAAAATAAGATTAAGCATTATCCTTATAGGCTCATATGGCAATGAATTTTCTAACTCTATTTGTGGTACTATTTCCATTTGGAATGTCTCAACATCAAACACATTTAGCTTCGACCATTCCTGATAAAGATTATAAGAAGCATTGCTGTCTGTCCATTTACATTTATCCCATACAACCGTACGTTTTTATTAAATTGGTTTAACAGAATCAGCGAGTCATTACCTCTTTTGAAAAGAAATAATACCGTATCCTTTCAGCGCTAACATTTTCATC
>CAYNOE010000453.1:0-2326 GCA_964398745.1 uncultured Lachnobacterium sp. | reverse complement strand
GCAATCTTCTGTCCCTTTAACACCGTATCTCCTACTGCAACGACCGGAGCTGCTGGTGCGCCGATATGCTGGGACATCGGAAATACCAGTTCTCCCTTGGGTAAAACTTCTTTGATTGGCGAATCCTTGGCAAGTTCCTTGCCTTCATAAGGATGAACGCCGCCTTTAAATGTTTTCAAACCCATTTTTGTGCCCTCTTTCCTGTTATTTCTTGTCAAAACTTTATAGTTTATGACCACATATCATTTAAATTATATCACTTTTCCACTTATTTTGAAGCTAAAAAATTAATTTTTTTTTAATATCTTGTATTCTTTTTCGTACAAAAAGGTGGCGGATTTAAGAAAATATGGTAAAATGGTAAAAAAGAAACCAAAAACCGACTTAAAGGAGCAACATATGAAAACAATACACAAAGAGGAAGTATATGTCAGGCAGGATCTGCTTACTGACCAGCTATTTGATGACCATTCCATTTTTTTCGATATAGAAACGACCGGTTTTTCACCTAAACAGACCAGTCTTTACATGATTGGCTGCGCCGGGAAAAAGGACGGTCTGGTCTGCATTGACCAGTTCTTTGCGGAAAAGCCTGATGAAGAAAAGCAGGTTCTTCTGGCATTCCTTGAACTATTAAAACAGTATAACACCATAATCTCCTTTAACGGTGTGGGGTTTGATATTCCATACATTAAGGCTAAATGTGATTACTACCAGCTTTCTGAAAACTTAAGGAACTATAACTATCTGGATATTTTTAAATCCGTGTCCGAACTGAAGTTCCTGCTGAAACTGCCGAATTACAAGCAGAAAACCATCGAAAACTTTTTAGGGCTTGCAAGGGAGGATACACAGACAGGCGGGGAACTGATCAATGTTTACCTGCAATATGTTAAAAATCCCACTGAAGAAGCATTTCATCTCCTGCAGGTTCATAACTACGAGGATATCATCGGGATGATGGAGCTGCTTCCGGTGCTCTCCTACCTTGAACTGTTTAACGGGCAGTACTCTATTCTCTCAACCAGAATTGATACATACCATACTTTTCACGGGGAGGAAGGAACCGAGCTGATTATTACGATGGCAAACGATTATCCGGTTCCCCGAAGGATTTCACATAAGCTGAATGAATTTTACCTTATGATCAGCCAGGCGCGTACTTCCATCCGGGTGCCGATTTTTGAAGGTGAACTTCATTATTTTTATCCAGACTACAAAAATTATTACTATCTTCCCAAAGAAGATATGGCAGTACACAAAAGCGTATCCTCCTATGTTGACAAAGAATTCAGGGAACCGGCCGTGGCCAGTAACTGCTATACCAGAAAATCCGGACATTTTCTGCCCCAGTACAGCAATGTCATGAAACCGGAATTTCTGAAAACATATAATGACAAAACCAGTTATTTTGAAGTGACGGATGATTTTTGTTCCTCAGACGTCATGCTCCGGCGTTATGTTGACCATATCCTAAAGTATATGTTTAAAAACAAGTAACTATTGCGAATGTATGGGACGGGGGTCTGAATAGTTACAAAACCAGAAAATAAAAAGGACTGCTGCAAAACAAACAGAATTTGCGGCAGTCCTCTTCTCTTATGCTTAAACCTCTTTTGCAAAATAAAAGCTGCTTAATCTTGTGTAACCAAGCGTTTTATAATTGGAAATCTGCTCGGTACTCCCAATAAAAAGAATTCCATGGTTTTTCAGTGAATTATAGAAGTTTTTGTAGATCATGTCCTTCGCCTCATCCGTGAAGTATATGACCACGTTCCTGCATAGAATTAAATCAAAGCCTGTCGGATAAGGGTCCTTAAGCAAATTGTGTTCCCTGAAGGTCACACAGCGCTTAATTTCATTTGCAATCTGGTAGGAATCCCCGACTTTGGTAAAATATTTTGCCTTTAAGTCCTGCGGGACATTTGCGACACTTTTTTCATTATACAAGCCAGTCTGTGCCTGTGCGATCACCTGTTTGTCAATATCGGTGGCTGTAATATGTATGCCGGATAACGGTAAATGCCTGGAAAATGCCATAACAAGCGAATACGGCTCATCTCCGGTTGAACATGCAGCGCTCCAGATGTTAAGGTTTCTGCCCTGCGACTTGATAAGCCTGGGTATGACATTCTCATTCATAAGCTTCCACTGATCCGGATTACGGTAAAATTCGGACACGTTTATGGTAAGGAAATTAACGAATTTTTCAAACTTGTCTGCATCGGATTTCAGCAGACGGATATATTCGTCATAGTTTTTGCATCCGTTTTTACCGGCAATTGTGTCAATACGGCGGCGCATCTGCTTTTCTTTGTAGAAATTA
>CAYNOE010000452.1:0-2328 GCA_964398745.1 uncultured Lachnobacterium sp. | reverse complement strand
TTTTATTCATGATGCAATCCGGCCGATGCTTTCTATGGATATTATTTCTGACTGTATCGTTACTGCTTATAAGTATGGAAACGCAGTCGTAGCAATACCTTGTACGGAAGCGATGCTGATGACGGATGATGGCAGTACATCCATTCAAAGTATAGAGAGAAGTACCTTGAAAAGAACGCAGACACCGCAGGCATTTAGGGTGGGAGATTTGGTAAGGGCACATAAACTGGCGATGGAATCCGGCATTATAAATGCAACGTCATCAGCTTCCCTCTTTGCAGATTTGGGTGTGACAGTACATTTTTCACAGGGATCAGAAAAAAATCTGAAATTAACTACGGTGGATGATATTGATATATTTAAATCCTTGTTGCATTCAAATAGGGCGGAATGGCTAAAAAATGAAAAAGTATGAGATTGGGATATATGAGAAAGCGATTCCTGAGAGCTATGGAATGTATTCCATGTTGGGATTTGCAAAAGATGCGGGATATGATTTCCTGGAAATTAGTATTGACAGAACAGATCAGCGGATTAACAGATTATACAACGACAATTTTGTTCGGGAAATAATAGGAATGCAGCAGGACATCGGTTTGAGGATTGGCTCCATGTGTTTAAGCGCCTTGTCAACCTATACATTGGGAAATAGCAGCAGGCAGATAAGGGACAGGGCGAGAGATATTTTCGAAAGGGCAATTCAGTTTTCTGTTGATATTGGGATAAGGATCATACAAATTCCAGCGTGCACTGTTCCAAAAGGAACAAATATCAAATGTGAAAATATAAAATGGTATATGGAAAACATACACAGTATGGTGGAATATGCATCAATTCATGGAATTATGCTTGCCCTGGAAAATATGGAGTCAAAGGAAATGAATTCCGTGGAAAAGTGCATGAAGCTGGTGCATGAAGTGGATTCTCCCTATTTCCAATTATATCCGGACTCGGGAAATATTACGACAGCATCCTTTGATCAGGGGACAGACCCGGGGATGGATATGAAATCAGGAAGAGGGCATTATGCCGCATTTCACCTAAAGGAGACGAATTCTGTACGGTTTGGGGGATTGTTTTACGGGGAGGGGTATGTTGATTTTCCCCAACTGGTTAAACATGCCTGGAGTCTGGGAGCGAGAAGATATGTAATGGAATATTGGTTTACCGGGAATTCCGAATGGCAGGAGGATTTGAAGAAGGCGTACAGGCTGTGTAGGAACTGGATTGAAAATAGCAGATAACAGAAGAGGGAAGGTACATATGTTTCATACAATATCTGAGATTGATACGTGTGCGAAGTGGTCAATGGATTGGGGGAAGTTACACAATAAAACGTTCCTGATTACAGGGGCAACGGGACTTGTTGGGAAATATCTTTTATGTGTGTTGCTTGCCCATAATAGGATTTATGGCGGGAATATGAGAATCCTTGCAATGGGAAGAAACCGTCAGAAGTTTTACCAGAGGTTTAAAAAAATCGAGGATATAGAGAATGTGATCTTTTATGAGCAAGATATCTGTGATCCCATACAATTAGATGTTCCGATTGATATTATTATTCATTTGGCAAGTAATGCGCATCCAAGACTTTATGCATTGGAACCAATTGCAACAGAGATGACTAATATTCTTGGAACCAACAACTTGTTAAAATTGGCAGCAGAAAATAAGGGGTGCAGATTTTTATTTGCGTCTTCAGGGGATATTTATGGAGATCAGACAGATTATAGCAGTTATTTGTCGGAAGAAGACTGCGGATATATTAACTGCAATACATTGCGGGCCGGATACATAGAAGGCAAAAGAGCCGGAGAGGCATTGTGCAATGCCTATAAAGAGGAAAAGGGCGTGGACTTTGTTATCGCAAGGCTTTGCAGAATATATGGGTTCACAATGCAATTAGATGACAGTAAGGCTATATCGCAGTTTATTTTAAACGCAGTGAAAAATGAAAATATTGTATTGAAAAGTGCAGGTAACCAGACTTTTTCGTACTTATATGCATTTGATGTTGTTACGGCAATATTAACGATATTGGCAAAGGGTATGTCAGGAAACGCATATAATGTGGCGGATAATAATCAGACTGCATCCTTAAAAGAATTAGCAGAGATGGTTGCAGAGATATCTCGTGTAAAGGTAATTTATGGGGAAATAGATCCTTTTCAGAAAAAAGGGGCTTCCTCTTTTCAGAATGTAAGGCTTTCATCCAATAAATTATTGGATTTGGGATGGAAACCTCAGTTTTCTATGATGGAAGGATTGAAGAGGACGATATATGCGTTACGTGTTTGAGTCTGCTACTGGGAGAGATATGGAGATTAT
>CAYNOE010000451.1:0-2328 GCA_964398745.1 uncultured Lachnobacterium sp. | reverse complement strand
AGGATAATATTCCGGTGCTACATCGGCACAGGCACGATACAGGTTATGATATAAAACCTCTTCTTCCGTATTTCTTCGAAGTTCGAAATACTTCGCCAGATTATAACTGTGTGTTGCAATAAATATCTGTATTCCAGATTCTTCAAGTTCAAGCAGTATATCCACAATAAGAGGAAATAATTCCGGATTCAGATTTGCTTCCGGCTCATCCCACAACAACACCGTTCCTTTCTCCAATAATCCATTCCGTATCAATTTCCAAAGCAGGCCTAATTTTCTCAAACCTTCTGCTTCCAGTGAAAAATCAATCTTTCTTCCGTCTTTTTTAAGCAAATAAAAAATATCATTTTCCACAATAATAGTTCCATCAATCACATTGCTGATTTTATCCAGAATTCTTTTCATATAATCCGGCAATTCTCTCGTTTCCGGCAAAGATGCATTTACAATAATATCTATCTGCGTACCATCAAAAGGAAGCTTATATTTCTGATTCAACGCAAGAAATCCCTGCGAATGTGACAACATTTCCATCGTAGGTATAAAAACAGATGAAATATTTAATCCCAGCCAGTCATCAAAATCCCAAACAGACTTATGGGACAAACTGTAAGTAAATTTATGTGTTCCGTCTGATACCTCAAAATAAGAATATCCGCCAGCATTCTTCAATAAGTCCGTATCTGAAAGATTGCTGGAAAAAAACTGCACAAGCCTCTGTGTTTTTCCCGCATCTTTTTTTGGAGCAGACCATTGTGTGGCTGCATAAATCATTTTTAACAGAGTAGTCTTTCCCACTCCGTTTTCACCAATTAAAATATTAATACCATCACAAAACTGCAGTTGAAATGCTTCACTTAATGAATCACCTGCTTTCGCATCAGGCACTCTGCAAGTCCCGTTATTTTTACGCCACAGCCTTTGAAAAGCCATTACATTCAATACCTTTACTGATTTAATCGCCATTTGGATTACTCCCTTCTATCCACCTTTTCTATCACACAGCTATGCGGTTTATCCGGATTCTCCTTATCATAATTGATACCCACAAGCAGAATTTCTCCGGTATAGTCTTCAAATGCCTGCGTATAATTTCTGTCTCTGATTTGCTGCACTGCCGCATTGGCACTCTTATCATATTTTAATTCTATGAGCAGGGCGGGTTTTCCCGTATGCGGCAATGGAAGAAAAGCAACATCCGCAAATCCTTTTCCGGCAGGAAGCTCCCTGATCAGTTTATAATCCTTCCTTGCGCTGTAATATGCAAGACCGATTGCACACCCAAGGGAATTTTCATTATTGTAGGTTAAAATGGATGAAACTTCTGTATGCGCCTTGTCAAGACCTCTGGCAACACTTTCTCCATCGCAGGAAAGAGTATCCTGCAAAAGCTTTTCAGATGCCTTTAATACCTCCATGACATTTGACCAGCCCCCGACACTCATAGCATTTTTAAACTCCCGAATAATTTCTTTGTTGGGAATAAATGCTTCCTCCGTTTCAGAATCATATCCAAGATAACCCAGATGGATTAGGAGCGTCAAAACGTCATCCTTCGTTTTAAAATTCCGCATGTCATTCTGAAAACTGAACGTATTTACCCTGACACGGTCACCGCCAAGCATTTTTACAATGTCTGTACGGAGTCCGTCAAAATCCATGTCCATATAAATTTTCAGCGCATCATAGGTTTCCGTGGAAGTCCAGTAACTTGAAAATTTATGGCAGGCCATCGCCTCCACAACAGACCTGGGATTATATATATGTCTGAATTTCGTAAAACGATATCCATCATACCAACTACTGGCTTCATCAAAATCCATGTCATAAAGGTCACATAGTCCTTTGACCTCGTCCTCCGTAAAACCAGTATACTCCTCTAACATTTTCTGGTCTGTCATCGAATATTCCCGGAACATATTCAATGCGGAATGAAGTCCGTATTTTTTGATTGGAAGAATCCCTGTCATATAGGCAAGCGCAACATACGGCTGGTCTTTTAAAAGATTCCGAAGAAAGTCAAGGTACTGCTTCTGCATTTCCTCGGACTCCTGCCGTTCACGCATAATACAGTCCCATTCGTCCGCCAGAAAAATAAACTGTTTTTCTGTCTTAACAAATATCTTTTCAAGCGCAGTTGCCAGATCCGTAATATTCTCTGAAAACAAATTACCATATGTCTCCCTGAGTTCTTCAAGCACCGCCCGTTCCAGATACTGCGTTACTCCCTGCTCCTTTGCCCTGATCAAAAACTGCTGCATATTCAGATAAATCACATCATACCTGTTCAGATGTTCCGCAAACAATATGTCCTGCGCAATTTTAAAT
>CAYNOE010000450.1:0-2328 GCA_964398745.1 uncultured Lachnobacterium sp. | reverse complement strand
GTTTATAATGAAATAAAAGTGTAAAACCGCGAAAGGAGATAAAATGATACTTTGCATTGCAGCAGCTCCATGCAGAGTCTGAGGAGACTGCATGGGGGAACAGCTTATGCTGATATCCTCAGACTTTGCTTCTGTTTTGGAAAATACCTGACATGAAAAGGAGCAAAGAAATGAAAAAAAATAAGAAGAATGAATTATTTGAGCTGAGGGATTTTTTGGTTCTTTGGAGTACCCAGAGTGTATCCCAGCTTGGCAGCAGTATTACAGCTTTTGCACTAACCTTATGGCTGTATGAGAAGACAGGTTCATCGTTAAGCACAGCAGCACTTACCATATGTTCTTATGCACCTTATGTATTAATGAGCATATTTGCGGGAGCATTGACAGACCGCTTTAATAAAAAGAAGACAATGTTAGGCTGCGATGTGTTTGCGGCAATGTGTACCCTGACGGTATTTGTATTATTTAATACGAATCGTTTGATGGTATGGCACTTATATGTTCTGAATGCGGTTTCGGGATTAATGAATACAGTACAGCAACCGGCTTCAGAAGTTGCTATGACACTTATTATTCCCGATAAGTATTATCAAAAGACAAGCGGGCTTTGTTCCCTGTCAAGATCGCTGATATCGATACTGAATCCTCTGATTGCTGCAGCGCTGTATTCATTTGCAGGTCTTAATGGTGTAATAGCAGTTGATATTGGAAGTTTTATAGTTGCATTTACGGCTTTACTGTTTTTTATTCGAATCCCGGAAAACAGGAGCGGGAAAAGAGAAAGTGCACTTAACCTTGCAAAAGAAGGTCTCATGTTTTTAAAAGAAAATCCACTTGTTATGACACTGATATTATTTATGTCAGGCGTTAATCTGGTGGCTTCAGCATTTGATGCAACTTTGCCTGGTTATGTGATTCCTAATTCGAAAGGCGGTTCATCTGTTTTAGGAGTTGTTACATCCTGTTCTGGTGTTGCCATGGTTATCGGCAGCCTGATTGTTTCGGTCCTGCCAAAACCGAAGGATAGGGTAAAAGTCATTTATATTACAATGCTGTTTTCGCTGGGAACGGAAAATTTTTTGCTGGCATTTTCGAGGGAACCGGTATTATGGTGCATTGGACAGATGATAGGATGGGTTCTTGTACCGGTTATGAGTGCAAATCTGGATGTGATTCTCAGGACAACTATTCCGGTGGAACTGCAGGGGCGTGTTTACGCATGCCGTAATACGCTTCAGTTTTTTACGATTCCTATAGGATTGTTTTTAGGTGGTTTCATGGTAGATAAAGTATGCGAACCATTTATGAGGGAATATGGTGATTTATCAGTTCTTAAAGCGCTCTTTGGTACAGGCAGGGGTTCCGGTGCTGCGCTTATGATGTTTGTACTCGGTATAAGCGGAAGTTTAATTTGTATCATCACAGGCAGAAAATTGAGAAAGTATCAATATGCTGAAAAGTAATTTTACTTAAAGGGGTGATTTAAGAAATCTTCAACAATCTTCGGTTCTCAGTTTTGTGAAAGTGAGAACCGAAGATATTCAGTAATTAGACTTATTTGTAAGTCATACTGGTAAAATAGCGGCGTTAAACAATTCAACAAATCGGTATTTGAAAGAGAGGACACTATGAAGAAAGTAGCTTTAATATTATATTCAAATAAAATAGATGAATATCTAAAGTGTGACAGTGTGATTGATTATGACAATGAAGCCATTATGGAATTGGCTGATACACTATTCAAAAAGGTAAATAATAAGTTTGATTACATTAAAACAGCCTATGAATTTGTCAGAGATAATATTTCACATTCGGCAGATATAAACGAAGATATAATAACAAGTGCTGCTTCGGAAGTGCTAAAAGCGGGTCATGGGATTTGTTTTGCCAAATCGCACTTGTTGGCAGCTTTATTACGCTGCAAATCTATTCCAACAGGTTTTTGCTATCAAAAGCTAATTTTAGATGACGAAGTGGCTCCTGTCCTAGTTTATCATGGGCTAAACGGTGTATATATTGAAGAACATAGAAAATGGATAAGGCTTGATGCAAGAGGAAATAAAACTGGAGTGGACGCACAGTTTTCAATAGAAACAGAACAGCTTGCGTTTCCAATTCGTCCCCAAATGGGAGAAGTTGATAGTTATATAGTATATCCTGATCCTGATATTAAGATATTGGAAAAATTGAGAAATATTAAGACGAGAACAGAACTATGGGATAATCTTCCTACTGAACTTGAATACAACAAATAGTGTCAAATTCCAGTTTGAATTAACAATCAGTATCACAATCAAAACTGAATAAGTAACACAGCGTCAGAGCGTA
>CAYNOE010000449.1:0-2363 GCA_964398745.1 uncultured Lachnobacterium sp. | reverse complement strand
AAAATAACCGCTCCCTTTTTTGTTTTTTTAATGACCTCTTCCTGTCTGAAAAATCTGGCACAAAAATAAGTTTGCAGTCGGCTCCCGACATCCAATATTTTTCCTGTCAATTCTTGGAAATATATGGGGGAAGCAATTAAAATGTTGTCGCATACCCCAATATAATCATATATCTCCTGCATTTCGTCTCTAATTGCACAACCACGATTTTCCCAACAGTATCGACAGTCCATGCAGGGTGAAATATTACACCTGTATGCATTTAAAACTTTGCAGTCTCCTATATTACTTTTTACTATTAAAGCAATCAGGCTTTCTGTATCACCATTCATTCGTGGTGAACCATTTATAATTAATGTTTTCATATATATGCCCTATACAATTTCCTCATTTAAAAGTATAATCCATTATATCAGAACTTAAGGAGATTTGCCAAATGATACATTTACTGTTAGCCATTATCTATTTATCCTTTATCAGCCTTGGTCTTCCCGATTCCTTGCTTGGTTCTGCATGGCCATCCATGTACGGTGCATTCGGGGTTCCCGTTTCCTATGCCGGCATTCTTTCCACGATTATTGCCGTAGGAACTGTGGTTTCCAGCCTGCAAAGCGACAGACTTACCCGCACACTGGGAACCGGAAAAGTCACGGCCATCAGCGTGGCGATGACCGCTATCGCACTATTTGGCTTTTCCGTCAGCCCTTCTTTCTGGATGCTTTGCCTGTGGGCGGTTCCTTACGGTCTCGGAGCAGGCAGCGTGGATGCATCCCTCAACAATTATGTGGCGCTGCACTATGCAAGCCGGCACATGAGCTGGCTGCACTGCATGTGGGGCGTTGGCGCCTCCATAGGACCATATATTATGGGATATGCCCTGACACACGAAAAAGGCTGGCATATGGGTTACCGCTATATTGCATTTTTACAGATAGCCCTTACGATTGTACTCTTTTTCAGCCTACCCCTCTGGAAAAAGCGAGACACCACGGAAGATGCAGGTCAAAAAGAAGCAAAGCCCTTGACCCTTAAACAGATAGCCGCAATTCCCGGGGCCAAATCGGTGATGATTACTTTTTTTGCATACTGCGCGCTGGAGCAGACCGCCGGCCTGTGGGCGAGCAGCTATCTGGTGCTCCACAAGGGCTTGTCTGCTGAAACAGCCGCCGAATTTGCTGCGCTGTTTTATATCGGCATTACAGTCGGCCGGGCGCTCAGCGGCTTTCTGACAATCAAGTTAAATGATGTAAGCATGATTCGTCTTGGTTTGTCCATTATTCTTGTGGGCATTGCCGTTTTGTTACTACCCTTGGGAGGAATTGCTGCACCCGCAGGATTGATTCTTATCGGACTGGGCTGCGCCCCCATTTATCCTTGTATTATCCATTCCACGCCGGAACACTTCGGGGCAGACAAATCACAGGCCATTATCGGAGTACAAATGGCCTGCGCTTATGTAGGCACCTGCCTGATGCCGCCGCTTTTTGGGTTAATTGCAAACCATATTCATGTGGCGCTGTTCCCCGTTTACCTGCTTCTGCTGCTCATTCTAATGACAGTTATGCATGAAGCGTTAGTACGGGTGTGCCAAAGAAAGCAGTAACCATTTACCCGCCAACGATAATTCCTGCCAGAATAACACTGGCAAAAAGACCTGCTGCCATGGAAATGAGGGCCCCGGCAAGCGTATACCGGGTTTTCGTTACCTTGGCAGCCAGGAAATAAACCGACATGGTATAGAAAATAGTTTCCGTGCAGCTCATCAGGATGGAAGTCAACATTCCTATATAGGAATCTGTTCCATGTGTCTTAAAGATGTCCAGCACCAGTCCTGTTGCCGCCGAAGATGAAAACATCTTTACCAGTGCAAGCGGCACAATATCTGCCGGGATTCCGATTTTTTCCGTAAGTTTTCCCAGCATTCCCCCCAAAAATTCCATAAAGCCTGACGCACGAAGCACCCCTACTCCCACCATCAGTCCCACCAGAGTCGGAAGGATGCCTACAACTGTCTTTAACCCATCTTTTGCTCCGCCGATAAACTCTTCATATACCTTTACTTTATTTATCAACCCATATGCCACTATGTAAAAGATAAGAACCGGAATAATAATATTGGAAAAATTTGCCAACACATTTGCCATGCACATTTACCTCCTGTCCATTAACTTACAATAAACAATCGACACCACTGTGGAAAACAATGTAGCAATAATTGCCGGTGCAATGACTGCGGCAGGATTGGCGCTGCCGTACTGGGTTCGGTACACAATCATGTTGACAGGGATTAACTGTAAGGAAGAAGTGTTTAAAATCAGAAATGTACACATTTCGTTACTTGCAATACGCACGTCTTTGCCTTC
>CAYNOE010000448.1:0-2374 GCA_964398745.1 uncultured Lachnobacterium sp. | reverse complement strand
GCAAGATAATCCTTCTCTTTTAAGATATTCTTGGAAGCATCGCATCCGCATGCCTCTAATGCAGCCACAAGCTTCTCTGTTGCAGGTCCGTTTGTAACCCCTGAATTAAAGGTATCGTTCCATTCTTTGATGGCAGACTTCACATCAGCCTTGTCTGTATTAGCTGCAATGTCATCCAGCTCGCTCTTTAATCTGTCACGGATAGCCCTCTGTGCAAGAAGCATACCATAACCGAACTCTGCAGCATCCTCAAACAGTGAGTTAGACCATGCCGGTCCGTGTCCTTTCTTGTTCACCGTGTAAGGTGTGGCCGGGGATGAGTTACCCCAGATAGAAGAACATCCGGTAGCATTTGCAATGTACATTCTGTCACCAAACAGCTGGGTAATTAACTTCGCATACGGAGTCTCACCACATCCGCCGCAGGCACCTGAGAACTCAAGTAACGGCTGACGGAACTGTGAGCCCTTAACCGTGCCAAGCTTAAACTTCTCGATAACGTCTTCCTTGTCCTCAAGGGTAACTGCATAATCGAAGTACTTCTGCTCTTCTTCATGTGCCTCAAAGTTCTCCATGCTGAGCGCATGTACCTTTTCAGGACATACATTTGCACAGGAACCGCATCCGGTACAGTCGAAAGTAGAAACAACGACTGCAAACTTGTAACCAGGCATCTGATTCATATCCTTCATCTTCATGCCTTCCGGAGCTTTTGCAGCTTCTGCCTCTGTCATGGCAACCGGACGGATACATGCATGCGGACATACATAAGAACACTGGTTACACTGGATACACTTGGTAGAATCCCATACCGGAACATCAGTTGCAACACCACGCTTCTCGTATGCTGCTGCACCTGACGGTGTCCAGCCTGTCTCATAGGTCTTTACAACGGATACCGGAACGGTATTACCAAGCTGTGCATTAACCTTGCTCTGGATATTCTTTACGAAATCAACAACATCTGCCCTGTCACCCTTTACTTCTTTGGTAAAGTCGTCATCCTTGCAGTTCTTCCAGCTCTCCGGAACATCCACTTTAACATATGCAGTTGCACCGGCATCAATAGCGTCATGGTTCATCTTGACAACATCGTCACCCTTCTTGGCATATGACTTTGTTGCAGCATCCTTCATCAGCTTAATTACTTCCTCTTCCGGAATCAGCTTTGTCAGTGAGAAGAATGCGGACTGCAGAACAGTATTGATACGGTTTCCAAGACCGATTTCCTTACCAATCTTCACACCGTCGATGATGTAGAAGTTGATATTGTTTTCAGCAATATATCTCTTTACCTGTCCCGGCAGTTTCTCATCCAGCTCGTCCACGGACCACTGGGTATTGAAAAGGAATGTACCGCCCGGAACCAGATCCTGAACCATATTGTACTTGTAAATATATGCAGTACAGTGGCAGGCAACGAAGTTCGCCTGTGAGATCAGGTATGTGGAACGAATCGGTGTATGTCCAAAACGCAGGTGGGAAATGGTAACACCACCGGACTTCTTGGAGTCATAATCAAAGTATGCCTGTGCATACATGTCTGTATTGTCACCAATAATCTTGATGGAGTTTTTGTTTGCGCCGACAGTACCGTCTGCACCAAGTCCCCAGAACTTGCAGTTGGTAGTTCCTTCAGGAGTAGTAACCGGATTTTCCTTAATGTCAAGGGAAAGGTTGGTTACATCGTCAACGATACCGATGGTAAATCTTGGCTTGTCCGTATTGTTATATACAGCAATAATCTGTCCAGGGGTTGTATCCTTTGAACCAAGACCGTAACGGCCGCTTGTAATGGTTACCTGATCAAACTTAGAACCCTTAAGGGCTGCAACCACATCCAGATACAGAGGCTCGCCAAGTGAACCAGGCTCTTTTGTCCTGTCTAATACGGCAATTCTCTTAACCGTATCCGGAATTGCCTCGATTAAGGCTTCTTTTACAAATGGTCTGTACAGACGAACCTTAACCACGCCGACTTTCTCGCCGCGTGCCATTAAGAAATCAATTGTCTCGTCGATTGTCTCGCATACAGAACCCATTGCAATGATTACACGGTCTGCATCTTTTGCACCGTAGTAATTGAATAACTTGTAGTCAGTGCCAATCTTGGCATTTACCTTGTCCATGTATTCCTGGACAATGGCAGGAATCTCATCATATGCTGTATTGCATGCTTCCCTTGACTGGAAGAAAAGATCAGGGTTCTGTGCAGATCCCATCTCTACCGGATGGTTTGGATTTAAGGAATTTTTGCGGAATGCGTCAATAGCATCCATGTCCACGAGATCCTTTAAATCTTCATAATCCCATGTCTCGATTTTCTGAATTTCGTGTGATGTACGGAAACCGTCAAAGAAGTTAATGAACGGAA
>CAYNOE010000447.1:0-2378 GCA_964398745.1 uncultured Lachnobacterium sp. | reverse complement strand
CTGCGTTTCAAGGGAAGAAGGAGCGTGGACTGGAACACTGTTGAAAATTGTTTGAAAGAGTATATCGGTCAGTGTGCAGAGATTACAGAAACATAACACAGATGCAAAATATTTGAAACTGTATCTGTATGATATTTTAAGAACAAAAAAAGAAACGAGCAAGCCGCTTGAGCAATAGCTGTACGGTCGAAAAACTCATTTCTCTTTATAAGCCATATTTTAAAGGCATATGGCAGTTTTGTCAAGAGTAAAAATTTTATAATAAACAGCGCGTGTTTTTATTTAATGTGAAAATGGGATATTGTAAAATTTAGTTTTGCAGGAAGGGAGGCAGAGCCTATGGGAAAAAGCTATAAAATATGTCCGAACTGTGGAAGAAAGATGAAACAGCAGTTTATCGGCCTGCAGCATTGTAAATGCGGGGTAAGCTGGAAAAAGGATTCTGTTTTTTTTGAGAGGGACTTCGGTATGTTTTTTGCATTGGAGAAAAATGCAAAGGGAAAACATTCTGATTACATACAAAATATAGATTGTCTTTCTGTAACATAAATGATAAAATAACGATAAATTTGAAACAGGAAAGGAATACGCTATGAATTTTTACGCTGATGAACAATATGTGAAAATAGCAGGAAGAACATTATATCGGGATCATATTCGGTATCTGGGCTACTCCGCCACATCCATCTCTTTTCGTTTTACGGGAAAAAGGGCATCTGCCTGCCTGATCTCCGATCCAGAGAACTGGCCTCAGGAAAACCACGCTTGGATCGCCATTTATATCAATGAAGCAGAAAAACCCTTGAAACGGATCGAACTGACAAAGCACAAAGAAGATATCCTGCTCTATGAATCCAATCAGGAAGATACTGTAACGGTAACTATCATGAAATATTCGGAACCGGAATATGCAGTCTGCGGCATCGAATCCATTACCATTGATTCTGACCATCTTCTGCCGCCGCCTGAACGGAAACAGCGCCAGATCCAGATTATTGGTGACTCTATTACCTGTGGCTACGGTGTGGAAGGATCCGTGGAAGATCTGGTTCATAACACTGCTACTGAAAATCCTGCGAAAGCCTATTCGGTACTAACCGCCAGAGCATTAAATGCCGATCTGGAGATCGTGGCATGGAACGGCAAGGGAGTGTTTTCCGGCTATATTGGCGACGACATGGAGACACCAGATCAATCCTGGCTGGTACCGATGCTCTATGAATATACCGATGCCGGCTGCTGCAAGCAATACTTCCGGGAACCACAGGAAAAATGGGAGAAATGGGATTCTGGCAAACTCACCCCGGATCTGGTCATAGTCTATCTGGGAACCAATGATGCCAGCTATACCCGTGAAATTCCAGAACGTAATCAGGAATTCAGCCAGGCTTACCAGAAATTGCTGCAGAATATTCATACAAAGCATCCCCAGGCAAAAATCTTATGTACCATAGGGACTATGGATGCACGGCTGAACACCACAGTGGAACAGGCGGTGTCTGCTTTTGCCAAAGCCGTTCCGGAAGTAGACATTAGCTACCTCGCCCTGCCGCCCCAATTAGACGAGGATGGTCTGGGAACATTCTGGCATCCTACACCGGTCACTCATCAAAAAGCTGCTGCCTTAATCGCGGAACGTGCCAGGAAATTAATGGACTGGAATTAAGAAAACATTCCTCTATAATAAATGAGATGAATACGGAGCTGTCAGGAAGTAAAATTTTTCATACCGGATATTGACATATATAAGTGAAACAAGCACCATATCTTTTGAAATTTTCTATTTCCCGACAACTCCTTTTCTGTCCCCTCACGTTCCTGGAGAGTGTCTGTTAAGTTTGAAACATCTGGCTATGTAACAAAGATATTTTCAAATTTATAATACAATTAGGTTAAGGGGATATTCTTAACTTTTTCGTCATGATAAGTTTTATTCAAACCTGGCGGCAACTTCTTTCAGCCATTTTCGGATTGGAAGATGCTGCGGGCACATTTTTTCGCATTGACCGCAGCTTATACATGCGCTTACTTTTCCAAACTGTTCTGCAAGATGTCCATACAACAGTGTCTGTGCCGTCCATGCTTTACTTTCCAATTCCTGCACATCTGCATTGTAAAGCGAAAAATATTTCGGAATAGCAATGTTCATGAGACAATTATTGATACAATAAGAACAGCCCGTGCATGGGATAGCAATACTGTCATTGATACATGACATTGTCATGACTTGCAGCAAAGCGGATTGCCCATGAAGCCGCAGACATATTTTGGTGATAGGAGAGCAGCGGGCGGATATTCTGCTAAATGGGACCGTTTGAATGTAGGAAAATAAGAGTTGGGTTCTAATCAACAAAATCTAAAAATTTTTATGGGGAGAG
>CAYNOE010000446.1:0-2388 GCA_964398745.1 uncultured Lachnobacterium sp. | reverse complement strand
GTGTATTATAATTTAAAAAATGAAAAATAAGATTTAAAAAGCGGTGGATAAATGTCATTTACGGATTTAAAGAGAAGAGAGATAAAAAAATACATTCTGCAGAAAATTGCAGTGGATGACCCGGAAATAGTTCATAAGACAGAGGATGCCTTTGGAATATCCGTAACGAGTGTGAAGCGGTATCTTAAGGAGGAACTGGAGGCAGCTCATATTAAGGCGGATGACGGCACACTTTGCGGATACCGTCTGGCAGAGGTGTTAAAAAGTGTGGAGATTCCCCTGGAAGGACGGGTGGAGGAGGATGAGATCTATTTTTCCCGGATTGCCTCTTTTTTGCAGCCGGAGGGTGCGGCAGCCCGGATATGGGAATATGTGTGTGCGGAAATACTGAATAATGCGATTGAGCATTCCGGAGGAAGCCGCCTGACAATTAAGATGTGCAGGAACTGTTTATACTCAAATGTGCTTATTGTGGATGATGGAATCGGGGTGTTCCGCTCCATACAGGATGCAATGCGAAAACAGGGCTGGGACAATCCGGGACTTGCAGATGCACTTGTGGAGCTTTATAAAGGGAAATACACAAGCAAACCGGAGAGTCATTCGGGGGAAGGAATTTTCTTTTCGTGTAAACTGGCGGACCAGTTTGCATTGTTTTCAGACGCAACTGTTATGCGTAGCGGGGTGCAGGAACCTCTGGAGATTACTACCCACAGGCTTCTCGCCTATGCATCCCGCATACAGAAAATAGGAACCATGGTATGCCTGCAGCTTGCCAATGACAGTGCCAGAAAGATTAAGGATATTTTTGATTTGTACGCGGATATTGACAAGGGGGTAATCCGTACACGGATTCCGGTGCGGGAGGCATGCGTAACAGGTAATCCGGTTGCAAGGTCGCAGGCGAGAAGAATCTGCCACCGCCTTGAGGAGTTTAAGGAAGTAGTACTGGATTTTTCCGGTGCGGAAATGATGGGGCAGGGATTCGCGGATGAAATGTTCCGCGTATATGTAAAAGCTCACCCGGAAGTTACTTTGACACCGGTGAATATGAATGCGGATGTAATGCGGATGTATAGGCATATCGCACGAAAACAAAACGAAAATCAAAGCAGCATTTAATAAAATACAATAGGGCTGCCAGATCGGTATTGTGCTTTTACAGCCTGCTGTGCGGTTGTTCTGCATTTTGGACGGACGCACTGGAATAAAGGACGTACACTGTATGAAATTCTGGATATACCGGAAGAATGGAAGCCGTATGTAAACGATTATAAGGTGAATTTGTTTGAAATCGCGTTCCTGAAACCGGTTTGAAGAAACTGCAAAAAGTGTTGAGAAAGGAGGAGGTGCAGTTACTATGTGCGAAGTGCTGGATAAGGTGGAATCCCGTGGAATTATCAGGGGTAGAACGGAAGGAAAGATAGAAGCATATTATGATACAGGGCTGTCTGTCCGTGAGATTGCCGCAAAAATCCATCTGCCGGAGGACAGGGTGAGGCAGATTATCAGTTCCCTGAATTTGTCCTGTGAAAGATGATAACAAGTCATGCTGTAACAGGTTCCGGAATGAGATACCGGGGAGAAGAGGAGAAACTGCAGAAGGTAAAACCCTGAATTGAAGAAAAAATAAATCCGGACATCTAAGGGTTTGTTGAGAGCCACTGATATATAAAATGTACAGCAAAACAGATAAAAACTTTCAAAAAGTACTAAAGTTTGGAAAAGGTGAACCGATATATAAAATGTACAATAAAAATAATAATTGAGAGCTGACCTAGGGGCATCTCAAATATTATAAAAAGAGCAAATTACATACAAGTTCGCTTCGTGAAGTGATTTGCACAGGTAATGCCCGTGAAAACGGGCATTACAAAAAACATCCGGTTTACGGGCCGGGTGGCAGCAAAAATAAAAACACCCCAAAGGGGCAATACAGTGACACAAAAGGATTTGTGCACTTAAAAACAAGGAGGAATAATATTATGGCAATGGTAGTACAGCACAACATTACGGCAATGAACGCTAATCGTCAGCTTGGTGTTATCACCAGCGGACAGTCAAAATCTGCAGAGAAGTTATCAAGCGGTTACAAAATCAACCGTGCAGCAGATGATGCGGCAGGATTAAAGATTTCCGAGAAGATGAGAAGCCAGATCCGTGGCCTTAACAAGGCATCTTCAAACGCACAGGACGGTGTATCCTTACTGCAGACAGCAGAAGGTGCATTAAATGAAACACACAGCATCCTTCAGCGTATGAACGAGCTGGCAGTACAGGGTGCAAACGACACCAACCAGAACATCGACCGTGATGCAATCAACCAGGAGTTAAAAGCCCTGACGGAGGAGATTAACCGTATTTCTGAAACAACACAGTTTAACAAGC
>CAYNOE010000445.1:0-2403 GCA_964398745.1 uncultured Lachnobacterium sp. | reverse complement strand
CTTTAAAGTATACAGGAAGCTCCTGAATATAAAAAAGTCACAGGGATGTTTGTCCCTATGACTCATATATATGTCTGTATTTTCAGTTTAGAACCAGAAAATAATCTGCACTGTTACATCCGCTCCGGTGCCCAAAAACCAAGTACATCAATGCAGGTTTCCAGAATCTCCTTTGTCAGCATCAGAAGACTGATATAAGACTGCTTCTGTTCTTCGTTTTCCTCCGAAAGAATCCTGGTTTCATGATAAAAGCCGTTAAATGCATTTGCAAGTTCATAGATATAGGCACAGATTTTATGCGGGGCTGTCTCCTCAAATGCGTTTTCCATCATGGCATTAAATCTTGTAAGCGCCAGCATCAGACTCTTTTCACTTGCAGAGGATGGCGGCAGCATGCCGCTTTCCGGAAGGTTTTTGCCTTCTGCCGCATATTTATTTAATATCGACTTAATCCGGACGATAGTATACAAAATATACGGCCCGGTATTTCCTTCAAAGGAAGTGAAACGCTCAATGTCGAAAATATAGTCCTTGCCTGCCTGGTTGGATAAATCCCCGTATTTTACAGCGGCAAGTGCAACAGTTCTTGCTATCTGCGCTGCTTCTTCATCCGAAATATCCAGATTTTCTTTTTCCTTCTGGTTTTCCGTGATTTTTTTTAACATTTCCTCATTGATTTCATCCAGAAGGTATTCCAGACGCATGACGCCGCCGGATCTGGTCTTAAACGGTTTTCCGTCTTTTCCGTTCATCGTGCCAAAGCCAATATGCTTTAGTTCCACATCAGAATCCACTAAGCCGGTCTTTCTTGCACAGCGGAACACCTGGGTAAAATGCATACTCTGTCTGGCATCTGCAAGATAAATGATACCATTTGGATGATAATCCTGCACACGCATGACGATTGTTGCAAGGTCAGTAGTACTGTAAAGGGACGCACCGTCTGATTTTAAGATAATACACGGCGGAATCTCTTTCGTGTCTGTTTCCTCACTGACATCCACTACGAGCGCGCCATCGCTCATATAGGCGAATCCCCTGTCCTTCATCATCTGCACCATATCCGGCACATATGGCTGCGCATCGGATTCCCCCTTCCACAGCTCAAAGGATACATTTAAGTTTTCATAGTTCTTTTTCAAATCCGTCACGGACACGTTTAAAATATGGGAAAGCAGTGCCTGGTATCCCTTCCTGCCCTGCTGGAGCTCATGGGTGGCAAGAAGCGCGGCTTCTTTAAAACTCTCATCCTCCTTGGATTTTGCACTGGCGGCAGGGTAAATTTCCTCCAGTTCTGATATGGTAAACGGAGCTTCCTTTGGATATTCCCCCTCATAGCTTTCATCGAAGTATACAAGTTCCGGTTTGCGTTCTTTCAGTTCGACGATGATTAGTCCCATCTGCAATCCCCAGTCCCCCAGATGCACATCACCAATCATGTTGTGTCCCATGAATTTACCAATCCGCTTAACGCTCTCGCCTATAATCGCTGAACGCAGATGTCCGACATGCAGCGGCTTTGCAACATTCGGTCCGCCGTAGTCCACTATGATGGTTTTGGAATTTTTCGTCTGTTCGCAGCCAAAACGCCCCTTGTCCTTTTTCATATTGTTTACATACTGCACCGTAAAATCCGCGCTTAATTTTAGGTTTATAAACCCGGGTTTAACGGACTCGGCGCTTTCAAACATGGTATTTTCTTTTAATGTTTCCGCTATTTTATCAGATATCATAAACGGCGCGCACTTGTATTCTTTTGCGGCTGCCATGGCGCCGTTGCACTGGTACTCGCACAAATCAGGACGGTTGGACAGCGTGACCTTTCCATATTTCCCGTCATATCCGTGCGTAATAAAAGCTTTTGTTACCTCTTCTGTAATCATGTCAATTAGTGTTTTCATCTCATCATTCTCCCGTAAATTGCTGTCTTTATTTTATACATCATAACATGGATTGTCAAATGTTTATCTGTCAAATTTCTGCTTTAACTCTGGTAACCCGCTCCATTTACAATAATTTGAAATCCTGTATCATACTTCTGCTGCAGAATCTTATCAATTATCCATCTCTTTGTTTCATTCTCAATTTTTTCATTTTCATATGGTTTTAACCACTTCATTGAATCAGGATATGCATCAAAGCCCCATTCCAGTGCCTCTCCTTTGATAACGAGTTTTCTACCTGCATACCGTTCCCCTTCTTCAAATGTCACTTTTAATAAGCATGTATTAAATAAAATCTTCATTTAGTTTCCTCCCGAAAATTAATTTACAACGTTGCATTTGGATGATTTTTAATTTTAGCAAACCTGTCCAAAATTTCATTATATAGTCATTACTTCACTTTTACCTTCCTTTAATTTCAACTTTAATCCTTATATTTCCTTTTTGATTTGGTCTTCCA
>CAYNOE010000444.1:0-2408 GCA_964398745.1 uncultured Lachnobacterium sp. | reverse complement strand
TCAATATAAACCTGGTCCGCAATCTGCTTATCTGTCATGATGGTCGCCGGATTGGAGTTTACCAGACAGACCTCCACACCCTCTTCCTTTAAGGAACGGCAGGCCTGTGTCCCTGCATAGTCAAACTCCGCCGCCTGTCCGATAACGATTGGACCGGAACCGATTACTAAAACTTTTTTGATATCGTGATTTCTTGGCATTACTGGTTCCCTCCCATCATCTGTGAATTGCTGTTCATCATCTCAATAAAACGGTCAAACAGATATGCTGAATCCTGCGGTCCCGGACATGCTTCCGGATGGAACTGGACAGTAAATATATTTTTTCCGGTATATGCCAGCCCTTCATTGGTTCCGTCATTTACATTGATAAACGCAGGCACCGCAACTGCCGGATCCAGACCGTCCGTATCCACAACATAGCCATGGTTCTGTGAAGAAATATAGACGCGCCCGGTCTTTAAATCCTTTACCGGATGATTTCCCCCGCGGTGTCCGTACTTCATTTTATGGGTGCTGGCGCCGTTTGCAAGCGCCATCAGCTGGTGCCCTAAGCAGATGGCAAAAATCGGCACATCACTGGCGTAAAGCTTTTTCAGTTCTTCAATAATCGCGGTACATTCCTCCGGGTCCCCCGGTCCGTTGCTTAACATAATTCCGTCTGGATTTGTACCAAGAATTTCTTCCGCTTTAGTATGCGCCGGATAAACCGTCACCTCACAGCCTCTGTTATTTAAGGATTTTGCAATGTTGTTTTTTGCTCCCAGGTCCAGAAGCGCAACCTTTTTTCCGTTCCCTTTTAACACGGTCTTTTCGGTACAGGTCACTTTATCCACAACATTTCCAGTCCGGTATTCCTTCAGTTTCGGAAGAATGTCATCCAGATTATAGTTTTCATCTGTTGTAATCATACCGTTCATCGTGCCTTTTTCACGCAGAATCTTGGTGAGCGCACGGGTATCAATTCCGGCAATTCCCGGTATGTCATACTTGACCAGAAAATCCTGTATGCTTCCTTCGCAGCGGAAATTGCTTGGCATACGGGAAAGTTCCCGCACGATATAACCGTCCGGCCACGGGCGGTAGGATTCCATGTCCGGCGTAATTCCGTAATTTCCAATCAGCGGATAGGTCATCACGACTGCCTGTCCCGCATAGGACGGGTCAGTAAGTACCTCAAGATATCCGGTCATGGAGGTATTAAATACGATTTCACTGATAATTTCGCGTGTGGAACCGATACTTTGTCCCTCAAATATGGTCCCGTCTTCCAGTATCAAAAAAGCTTTCATTAATATGCGCCCTGCCTTTCCATTAATTGTAATGCCCTGTGCTTATTTCCTGCCTTGTACGGCATACTGGCAAAAAAAAAGAGCAAAGCCCTTTCCGCCTAAATTGTAAAAAGTTTATCACAAACCGGCATTTTTTTCAACCTTTTCAGGGAAGAAAAATGCCGGTTTGCAAATTTATATGCGGTTTATAAACTCATTTTGTGTAATTGAGAAAACTATTAAATCATTTCTTTCCCCAGTGTACAAATCAATTCTTCGCCCCCTGAGTTTTCCATCTGTCCGAAAACCTGATTTTTCCAGAAGTTTTATGGATGCATTATTTGTTTCATTCACTTTTGCTTCTATCAGATAGAATTTCCAGTTAATAAGATATTCTATTAATATACAATTAACCGCTTCGGATGCATATCCCTGTTTCTGATATTTTTCACCTATAACATATCCAATCTCACCAATCCCCAATTCTTTATATGGCACGTCCATGGTAATATAACCAGCAATTATTCCCTTTTTTCTGTTCTCAATTACCCATGCATTTGCATTTGAAATAAATCCTTTTACCAGATCCTGCATTTGACGGATATCAGCCATTGGATACAAAGTGATGTATCTTCCATGTGATTTGTCCTGTCCAAAACTATGGTAACATGCATCAACGTCATTTATATTAAAATTACGTATTAATAAGCGTTCGGTTTCCATTCTGATATTCTGCATTTATTATTCCACCCCTGCCAGTCCGGCCAGTTTGTTATAAATGTCCGTATTATCATAGTATCCTGTAAATTTCTCCTGGCCTGCACCGATGGCAAAAACTGCAACCGGCAATCCGGTATGGCTGTAACTTGTAAACCCGATACCGCATTTATTATTCAGTATATGCATAATTGTAACCGTAAACGGATCATGGGAACCATAAAGCTCATATTCCTTCTGCGTCAGCTTTTTGTCTTTTTTGGCTGTCATAGTCTTTTTATATGCAGCCTTTAATTTCTGCAGTTCATAACTGGTCAGTACAAGGCTTTTTGAGGTCTTTCCTTTTGGATGCTTATCCGTACTGTCTTTTTCAACGGTATCGTCTGCCTTTTTACCTGCTGTTTTTTCTGTTACAAGACCA
>CAYNOE010000443.1:0-2409 GCA_964398745.1 uncultured Lachnobacterium sp. | reverse complement strand
TGGGTATTCCGGTGCCGAAGGAGTACGGCGGACAGGGATGTGATCCTCTTACATATGTAATGTGTGTTGAGGAATTATCCAAAGTATGCGCCACTACCGGTGTTATCGTATCTGCACATACTTCCCTGTGTATTGATCCGATTATGACATACGGTACAGAGGAGCAGAAGCAGAAGTATGTTGTTCCGCTTGCAAAGGGCGAGAAAATCGGTGCTTTCGGTCTTACAGAGCCGGGAGCTGGTACAGATGCGCAGGGATGCCAGACGAAAGCAGTATTAGATGGAGATGAGTGGGTTCTTAACGGCAGCAAATGCTTCATTACAAACGGTAAGGTTGCAGATGTATATATCATTATCGCAATCACAAGCATTACAGAGGACAAGAGGGGCAGAAAGAAAAAGAATTTCTCCGCATTTATCGTAGAGAAGGGAACTCCTGGATTTTCATTCGGTACCAAAGAGAAGAAGATGGGTATCCGTGGTTCTTCCACATACGAGCTGATTTTCGAGGACTGCAGGATTCCAAAGGATGCACTGCTTGGACCGGAAGGAAGAGGTTTCCCGATTGCCATGCATACACTGGACGGCGGACGTATCGGTATTGCTTCCCAGGCTCTTGGTATTGCAGAGGGGGCGTTAGCACGCTGTATCGAATACACCAAGGAAAGAAAGCAGTTCGGCCGTTCCATCGCACAGCAGCAGAATACACAGTTCAAGCTGGCTGACATGGCTGCAAGAATTGAAGCAGCACAGCTCCTTGTTTACAAGGCTGCCATGGCAAAGGCAACACAGAAGGTATATTCCGTGGAAGCTGCAAAGGCAAAATTGTTTGCAGCAGAAACAGCAATGGCTGTTACGACTGAGGTTGTCCAGCTGTTCGGCGGATACGGATATATCCGTGAGTACGATGTAGAGCGCATGATGCGTGATGCAAAGATCACAGAGATTTATGAAGGAACTTCAGAGGTTCAGCGTATGGTAATCTCTGGCGCACTGCTGAGATAGTAAAAAATAATTTGCTGGGCAATGCCCCGTAAAGGGGTATTGCATGAGGCAATATATCTGTCGGCACGGATATATTACAATTTAGAAAAGGAGATTGATTATACATGAATATCGTAGTATGTATTAAACAGGTTCCTGATACGAAGGGTGGAGTAAAATTCAATCCGGACGGAACACTTGACAGGGCAGCGATGCTTGCCATCATGAACCCGGACGACAAGGCAGGTCTTGAGGCAGCACTTAGAATTAAGGACGAGACGGGAGCAAAGGTTACAGTTCTTACCATGGGACTTCCAAAGGCTGACGCAGTTCTCCGTGAGGCTATGGCAATGGGAGCTGACGAAGCAGTGCTTGTAACAGACAGGGTATTGGGAGGAGCCGACACGTGGGCAACCTCTACTACGATTGCAGGCGCATTAAGAAACCTCGATTATGACCTGATTATCACAGGACGCCAGGCAATCGACGGCGATACCGCACAGGTAGGACCGCAGATTGCAGAGCATCTCGGACTTCCGGTTATTTCCTATGCAGAGGATATTAAGGTTGAGGGGGACTCTGTTATTGTAAAGCGCCAGTATGAGGACAGATATCATGAGCTTAAGGCAAAAATGCCTTGCCTGATTACAGCCCTTTCTGAACTGAACGAGCCGCGATACATGACTCCGGGCGGAATTTTCGAGGCAGTTGACAAGGAAGTAACCGTATGGGGACGTGCAGATCTTAAGGATGTGGATGATTCAAACCTCGGACTTGCAGGCTCACCGACCAAGATTGCAAAAGCATCTGACAAGGTACCAAAGGGAGCAGGGGAAAAGGTTAATCTTGATCCTACAGAATCTGTCAATTATCTGATTGGCAAATTCAAGGAAAAACACATTATTTAATGTTCAGAAAATAGCGGAGGAACTAAAATGGGTTTAGAAGAATATAAGGGCGTATATATTTACGCACAGCAGGTAGACAACAAACTTAGCTCAATCGCATTTGAGTTAATCGGAAAAGCAAAAGAATTAGCAAAAGATCTGGGTACAGATGTAACAGCTGTACTGCTTGGCTCCGGTGTAAAGGGACTGGCAGACGAGCTTGGAGAGTATGGTGCAGACAAGGTAATCGTGGTTGACAGTCCGGTATTGGAAACATACCGTACAGAACCGTATGCACAGGCTCTTTCCGCAGTAATCAACGAGTACAAGCCGGAAATTATGCTGGTTGGCGCAACCGCAATCGGACGTGACTTAGGTCCGACCGTATCCGCAAGAGTAGCAACCGGACTGACAGCAGACTGTACGAAGCTTGAAATCGGTGATTTCCCTCTTAATCCGGTACCGGGCAAGGAAAACGAGCAGAAGCACAACCAGCTTCTGATGACACGTCCGGCATTCGGCGGTAACACCATCGCAAC
>CAYNOE010000442.1:0-2422 GCA_964398745.1 uncultured Lachnobacterium sp. | reverse complement strand
TCTTAGGCCTGCTATTCTGTTTTTCTGTTTTTCTCATATACCCTCCAAAATAAATTTTTTAAATCACGTCCCCGAATTTTTAATTTCATCACCGGATTTAATATAAAAGCTGTGTTTCCTCGTCCGCAAGTTCAGCAAATACTTTCGCGATAGCAGAAAATTCTGTATCATCCTCCACCATCCCGTAAACTATTTCCTCATCCTGTGTTATTAATTCTTTTAATATATATGCTTCACTGTCTCCACTTTCATTGCCATCTGAGACAAGCAGATATTTCACTCCGTTCAGCTGGGTTTCCTCCTCAACTGCAAATTCCGACACCTCCCCGGTGTCAGGATCCATAAACTGTATCTTCTCCATGTTCTGCCCCTTGATTTGTTTCTTCTTTTTTCCTTCTTTGATCCAGATATCCCTGTAAGATCAAAACTGCTGCAATCTCGTCAACATAGTCCTTGCGGTTTTCACGCCGGATTCCCATTTCCATCATGGAACGCTCCGCGGCAACAGTCGTTAACCGTTCGTCATACAATACAACCGGAATGCCGCACCGTTTTATGAGCATTTCTTTAAATTCGTTTGTTTTTTCACAGCGTTCGCCTTCGGTGTTATTCATGTTTTTAGGGTAGCCAAGTACAATTGTTTCCACCTCGTACCTGCCTACCAGTTCTTCAATCCGCGCCAGTGTCTGACGGAGTTTTGACGGTGACTTTCTTCTTATTATTTCCACGCCCTGCGCCGTAATAAGCAGCCCGTCACTGACTGCAACCCCCACTGTTTTAGAACCATAATCCAATCCAAGTATCCGCATGTTCTTATTCCCACGAATTATTCCTGATATAAGAACGCAGCACCTCTTCTACCAGCTCGTCCCGCTCCACTTTCATAATCAGGCTCCTCGCATTATTATGGCTGGTAATATAGGTCGGATCACCGGACATAATATAACCGACAATCTGATTCACCGGATTATAACCCTTCTCACTCAGTGCACGGAATACAATCTCAAGAACATCCTTCACCTGTAATTCCGGCTCTTTTTTCACTGAAAAAAATTGTGTGTTGCTTAAGTTCTCCATGTTTCCCGTCCTCGCTCTTGCTTTAACAAGCTCTGCTTTTATCTATTGTAAACGAAATGAACAAAAAAAACAAGCTTTCCTGCTATAATTCTAACTCTATTTCATAAATTTCCCCAGAAAAGACACCCTTAATGCGTCCGTTTTGCATGGTGTTTTCCAGGGGAATCCCCGATTTTGCGGCAGTTTTTATGTATTCCCGCGTATAGCCTGTATACATTTCCTGTCCGTTTACCAAAGCCTTTTCCTCAAATAAAACTTCCTGTACACTGCCATTATAGTATTCCCTGTACTCCTCTGACATCCGTCCGGCAAGCGCAATAAGTTCTGCGCTCCGTCTGGTTTTTATCTCCTCTGCAATCTGGTTCTCCATTTCTGCGGCTTTCGTCCCCTGCCTTTTTGAATATTTAAAAATATGCATTTCATAAAAATGAATCTTTTCCAGAAATGCCTTTGTTTTTTCAAACTCATCCTCTGTTTCTCCCGGAAATCCCACAATTACATCAGTGGTAAGCGCCGGATGTTCAAAATATTCCCGCAGGAAACCGCAGGCTCTTTCATATTCAGCCACGGTATATTTCCGGTTCATCCGCTGCAGCGTTTCATCGCATCCGCTCTGCAGGGACAGATGAAAATGCGGGCATATTTTCGGCAGCATGGAAAGTTCCATTGCAAATTCCTCTGTTACAATACCCGGCTCCAGCGAACCGAGGCGGATACGCCTGATTCCTTTTATCTTATGAACCTCTTTAATGAGATTAATGAGGGTTTCCCCGCAGTCCATGCCATAGGAGGCGAGATGAATCCCGGTAAGCACTGCCTCTTTACAGCCGTGGTCTGCAAGCCGCCTTACCTCGTCCAGAACATCATCCGGCTTTCTGCTTCTTACCCTTCCCCTTGCATAGGGGATAATACAGTAACTGCAGAACTGGTTACAGCCGTCCTGCACTTTGATAAATGCACGGGTATGTTCCGCCGTTTGCGTAAGATGCAGTTTTTCATAGGGCTGTATTCCCCGGTTAATGTCTGTCACGGCGGCGTTTTTTTTCTTCCCGGCAAAAAATTCATCAAGTTTTTTTATAAGACTGCTTTTCAGGTTATTCCCGATCAGTATGTCAACTGCGGAATCCGCCTGCGCTTCGGCTTCTTTCGTCTGTACATAGCAGCCTGCAGCAACCACTGCTGCGTCCGGATTTAATTTTCTGGCACGGTGCAGCATCTGGCGCGACTTGCGGTCGGCAATGTTGGTAACTGAACAGGTATTTACAACATAAACATCCGCCTTTTCGGTAAACGGGACGATTTCATATCCCGCTTCCTCAAGCATCTGCTGCATTGCCTCTGTTTC
>CAYNOE010000441.1:0-2423 GCA_964398745.1 uncultured Lachnobacterium sp. | reverse complement strand
GACATTGTTTTTTCAAAAATCAAAAAAGAAATACAGAAGGTAGATCCGAGTATTATAAATGGAAAGCTTGCCATTCAAATTACACTCACCGGTATGGGTGGAGGCACTTTTTATATTGAGATACTAAATGGAAAGCTTTCCGTAGAGCCCTACGACTATCATGACAGGGATGCTGCACTGACCATCTCAGTTGGAGACTTCAAAAAACTTGCAAATAAAAAACTTGATCCGGTTGAAGCTTTTAATTCCGGTCAGCTCTCTGTCGATGGAAGTATTGAAAAAGCACTGGAACTGGTTAAACTTCTGGATACAAAAAAATAATTCATTTAAAGAACCCTGCGGTAATCTAAAAATCATTACCGCAGGAGTTTGTTATTTTTGGGCAGAATTCATTTCAATTGAGTAATTAGGTGATACATGTTTCCTTATATAGTCGCAGATGGTTTCCGCGGTTTTTTCTACACCCATAGAGCTATCCATTAGAAGCTCATAATTGTGACGGTCACCCCAGTACAAACCGGAGATATTTCTATAATATGACGCTCTCTCTTCATCTGAGCGGCGGATATTTTCTTTCGCGTGCTTTATGTCATCACCATAAACTTCCATAACACGTGCAACTTTATAATCCTCGTCGGCATATATGAAAATCCGCACAACATCCTTATAATTGCGCAGCACATAATCTGCAGCTCTCCCAACAATAACACAGCTTCCATTGTCGGCAATTTTACGTATAACCTTATCCTGTGCAATTATTGCATGCTGAATGACCTCGGTACTTAAGTAAAGCTGATGAAATATGTCAGGTGAATTAGCGTTTATATCAGAAATGAACTCTTTGTCAAGTCCACTTTCCTGTGCAGCCAAAGCGGTCATTTCCTTGTAATAAAACGGTATCTTAAGCTTTTCAGCAACCAGTTTGCCTATTTGTTTTCCAGATGAGCCGTGTTCCCTCGCAATTGTGATAATTACTCCCTTTTTGGAAGGCATAAGTGCTGCAGCAGATTTATCACTAACAGACTTTTCCCTGATAGTTTTCATAAATTTCACTGTAAGCGCAGAAGCTACAATCATCGCGATGAAATCGGCACATGGTGCGGCATAAAGTATTCCGCGGATTCCAAAAAACATCGGAAGAATAATGATAAGCGGAATAAAACAAATAATATCACGTATCATTGATGCGATGACTGCACTTATCGGCTTGCCGACAGCCTGAAAGAAAATAGAACTCATCTTAATCACACAGGTAAAAGTCACAAAGCTTAAAAATATGCGGAATGTAAGCACACCGAACTCCCAGTAATCCGCAGGATTATCTATGTTAGTTGGTGTACCGAACATTCTGACAACAGCCTGCGGGGCAATCTCAAACAGTACCGTGGAAAGCAACCCGACTGTAATCGTACAAATCAAAATTTTGCGATACAGAAGCTTAACACGGTCAAACCGATTCGCTCCCATATTGTAGCTGATGACAGGCTGGCAACCAAGCACAATTCCAACTACGATATTAATCACTACTGTGAATACTTTACTCTCAATACCAATTATTGCAATGGGAATATCCACTCCGTATTTTGACATTGCCCCATATTTTGCCAGCATGACATTACAGACTAACGAAATTACAACGATAGTTATCTGTGTAATAAAGGATGATGTTCCAAGCTGCAGCGCTTTTGAAAAGGACTTCAAATTCGGAAGAAAACTCCGCAGCTTCAACTTAAAGGTTTTGGTTCGGAAAAAGTAAACAAACGTTACTATAAATGAAACTGTCTGTCCAATCACCGTAGCAAGCGCTGCCCCGAACATTCCCCATTTTGTACCAAAGATAAATACAGGATCGAGAATGATGTTTGTGATTGCACCGGCGAGCATTGATGCCATAGACCACGCGGGAGTGCCATCTGCCCGGATTACCGCATTCATCATATTAGACAGCATATAAATCGGGAAAAATGCAAGAATCAGATTAAAATATTCCACTGCATATCCGATACTGTTTTCGGATGCGCCGAAAAGAGTTAAAATCTGCGTTTTGAGTGGATAGAAAATCACCATTAAAACAAGTCCGCAAATAAGTGTAAGTGTAATTCCCGTACCTATTGATTTATGTGCATCTTGTGAATTGCCGCGCCCCTGACAGATATTAAGATACGCCGCACAGCCATCACCGAAACACCACGCAAATGCCTGTGTGATAATGAAAATCGGAAATACGACTCCCGTTGCAGCATTTCCCAGTGCACTCAGCTCACTATTTCCAATAAAAATCTGGTCAACAATATTATACAGTGCGCTAACTAAAAGTGATAACACACAGGGAACTGAGAATTTCACCATTAGATTTGAAATTTTTTCTGTCTCCAAAATGGTTAGTATTTTCTTTTGACATAAATTACCTCCTGAATAAATAG
>CAYNOE010000440.1:0-2428 GCA_964398745.1 uncultured Lachnobacterium sp. | reverse complement strand
TGACCTCCGGAACAAAGTATTTTTTTCTGATTCCAGTATACCATAAGCAAAAAAATGCTCTAATTTTTTCACCTGACGGGTGAAAAAACCAATCCGGGAAAACAACGTATAAGTGCCGGAATTATATGGGGCTGCAGAAAATAATTTGTGGTAAGGCTCACGGATTCAGGGAGTAATTAAAAAATTGAGGCATTCGCAAAGCCCCCTTCTTTTGCAAAATCCATAATCAAATGGGCGTTATTTCTACAAACTCTTTATAATAATCCATTTCAGCATCAGAAAACCCCACTATGTTCTCCCATGTATAGTCTGGTAAATAGCAGGTCGCATTATAAAAACCATCATAAACTGCTTTTTCAATATATACTTTAACTCTTCCGTCAGGCCTCATTTCAGAATGAACAACTTCTGTTGTGTCGCTTAATGTTGCATAAGGATATACCATAATAATCCTCCCGGATATAAATCCATACAAACTGCCCATATCAAAATATTCTTACTGCCTTTTGTTATTCCCTCTCCTTCACAATCTTCCCGTCCCCGGCACGGTACACCATGTCACACCCCTCTATCGTTGTCAGCCGGTGCGCAATGATGATCATTGTCTTCTTACCATGCAGTGCATTGACGGACTGCATAATCGCCTCCTCCGTCTCATTATCAAGTGCGGAGGTTGCCTCATCAAACACAAGCACGTCCGGGTTTGTAAACAGCGCACGCGCAATCCCAATCCGCTGTCTTTGTCCTCCTGAAAGACGCACTCCTCGTTCGCCAATTGTGGTATCCAGCCCTTCCGGAAGCTCCCTGACAAAATCGGCAAGCTGTGCCTCCTCCAGCGCTGCCCATACCATTTTATCCGTGTGGCTGTCTTCTGCATGCCCGAACACAACATTCTCCCGGATGGTATCATCCAGCATGAAAATCATCTGCGGGATATATCCGATATGAGCAAGCCAGACCTGCATATTTTCTGCCACGTCCACGCCGTCTGCAAGCACCTGTCCTGCCTGCGGCTTTAAAAGTCCGAGGAGGATATCAACTGCAGTTGTCTTTCCCGCGCCGGATGCTCCCACAATTCCGATTGAAGTTCCCACCGGAATGACAAGGTCTGCATGGTCAAAAATTTTTCTTTCACCGCCGGGATAGGTGTAGGAAATACCACAAAGACGGATTTCCTTTTTCAGTGACAACGGTTTTGTTTCTTCACTGACAGATATTGTTTTCTCCGAAAGCACCCCGAGGTTTTCCAACATGTTGTCAAGCGCCGGTTCATAAAACGTCATCTGCGTCACGCTTGCAAGCATCCGGTTCGCAGACGGCAGCAGCTTGACCGCCGCCATCACAAATGCCGAAAGTGACGGAATTAACAAATCCATCTCATGCCCAACTGCAATCATGATTCCCAGCACTGCCATCATGGAACATACCGAAACCAGTTCAATCATGTTACGTGGGACATTCTGCAGTGTACTGCTCCATCTCTGTGCATTTACCATCTTCTGACCGTATTCTGTAAAATTTTCCAAGAAAAATTTTTCCGTCTGCGTAACCTTCACTTCCTTAATTCCGGAAATGGACTGCAGGAGCCACTTGTTGGCCGCGGCATAGGTTTTCTGGTAGGTTTCCCCTTCCCTGCGCAAAAGCGGGCGCAGCCCTTTTGAAACCAGCAGCATGACAAGAACCAGCGACGCCGCAACAAAGATTGTCATGAACGGGTTAATGATAAAAATTGTGATGACAACGGCAAGTGCCACAACTGCCTCGGTTACAAAACCAAGGATTACCGTCAGCATGTCAAACGCATTTCTGGCATCCTCCTGTACAATCCTGACTATCTCCCCCGACTGTGCAGAGAGGAAATATTCATAAGGGCGGTTCAGGTAAGCGGACAACAGCCTTGTCTGTGTCATGAAACGGTTGTTGAATACAAACCGGTACTGGATAGAATACTCGAAGGTCAGGTAAACCGCCTTTATAATAAATATGATTACCAGTGCAATGATACAGAGTATGACAAAATCCACATGATCCGTGATTCCAAAAAGTCCGCATACCCATGCACAGAATTTATTTTCCGTAATAATATCCGGGTTCATGACCGCTGTAACCAGCGGCAGCATCATGGACACCCCGAGCACTTCAAAACATGCCCCGATTAACATCATGAAAAAAAGGATTATTACGCGGTTTCTCTGGTGTCTGTTTAACAATTTGTAGAATTTCTTAAATACACGTATCATAATGTTCTAATTCCCTGCCACAGTTCATCTTTTTCTGAGAGCATAAGGGGCGTGCCGTCCTCCATCCGGTATCCTGCTGCCGAAGCCGTCCCCTGGTACTCCCCTCTAATCTGCGGCCAGCAGATTCCAATCTCAGGATCATTCCATGCAATCCCTCCTTCATTCTCCGGATGCCAGAAATCCGTTAC
>CAYNOE010000439.1:0-2456 GCA_964398745.1 uncultured Lachnobacterium sp. | reverse complement strand
GGGGATGAAAAATGGTTAAAGGGGAAGTAAGAACACGGTTTATAGGATTTGTCGCAACAATTGAAAAGGAGGGGAGAGACGGGAACGTGCAGGTACTTACACAGGTGCAGGACATGGAACTGACCGACAAAGAACTGGCAAGGCTGAAACGCCTGCAGAAAGAAACTGCAGAAAAAGTGGAAGCAGCATTAGACGAAGGGTAAGAAGCTGAAGGAAAAAGCCCCGGAAGAACCGGGGCGCAGGCACTATTCTATTTTGTAAACAACTGTAGAACCACATCTTTTGCAGGGTTCTGTGATAGTGCCGGTGAATGGGTAAGGTATGGTTTTGCGTTTCTGGTTGCAGTCGTAGCAAAACCATGAGCCACATTCCAAAACAGTAGGCTTATTCGTTTTGGAGTTATAGATTGAAAAATATTCTCCAATACCCATGAAATACACCCCCTTTCTGTTATGAATTTGGTATGCCAGTGCCATAAAACCATTATAGCAGGTGGGGGGATATTGAAAAAGGGAGGTGGCAGCGGTGGAAGTCAAAGGAAAATTCGATACACAGCGCTTTTTTGAAACGCTGGCACTTATTCTTTCGGAAAAAGAAAACGCAAAAATCACAGTAAAAGTGAAACAGAGGGAGAAGAAAGAGGAAGCGGCAGCGGGGCAGCAGTCAGCGGCGGGATAGGAGGCGCAGATATGCCAATGAAATTTGACACCACTCCGGGGAATAAGGAAAATGCCAGGGAACTGGCGGATATGGTCGGTTCAATAGTGGCTGATGAAGAACTTCCGTTGGAGGTATTGGAACTCACGGCGGACATTCTGAAAGAAGATGTCAGGCAGATTAAAGAAGCAGCAGTAGGAATTATGGCGGAAGAGAGGGCATTACACGGAAAGGAGGGGGAAAATGGCGGGCAGGACGGAAAAGCACGCGACAGCATACCGCAATGTAAACAAGTGCAGGTTTCACAATATCGGGTCGCATATTGTGGCGACTACAGTAATTGGCGGTACAACCTTTTGCGCGTTCTTTGATACGGGAATACATACCGAGGAAAGCATAAAAAGGCGTGGAAGCATAAAGTTACATTCAATTTATTCCAAAAAGTAGGAGGAAAAGGACAATGAAAATATTATCGGAAATTAAAGCGGGAAGCACGGTAAGAATAGGCAGCATGGCATGGAATGTACTGGCGCAGGAGGCGGGGAAAACCCTTTGCATTGCTGACGGCATTTTAAAGTACGGGGAATTTGACAGGGAGGGCGGAAACAACTGGAAGAAAAGCAGTTTAAGGGAATGGTTAAACGGAGAATTCCTGGATGTCCTGTATGGGAAGCTGAAAGCAGGGGGAACCGGGCAGGATGCTGTTTTGGAGTACAGGCAGGATCTGACTGCAGATGACGGATTAACGGACTATGGTAGCAGTGAGGACAAGGTGTTTTTGCTTACCTGCGGGCAGTACAGGAATTACCGCCAGTACATAAGGTATGTGCGTGACTGCTGGTGGCTTATCACGGCAGACAGTGCCATAAACAGCCTGGTCCGCAGCGTGAATACGGACAGTACGCTTGCTAACGACTATGCGTGCAGTAACAGCCATGGCATTCGCCCCGCTTGTGCATTTTCATCTTATATCGAAGTAGAAAGTTAAAGCATGGGGTGCGGAAGCACCCCGCTAAAGAATGAGAGGTAAAGCTATATGCAGATTATAGTTAAATGCAAAAATTTATCAGAATGTGCAAGCTACAATACGGACAAGTACGGAAAATGCGGAAAATGCAGACACAACACAATGAGAAACTATACAAAAGATTACTTTGAAAATGCACATGATAAACCAGCGCCGGAAAAATGCCCGCCGTTGGATTATACGGGACCAGCAGAGCAGACAGCAGGGTATTGTTGCCCTGTATGCGGTGGGTTTACCAACCCGCATCAGTTGGTGGATGAAAATTGTTGTTCGCATTGCGGATACAGGTTGAATATAAGGGGGTAGCAGATGAAATACAGGGGTTTGACTTTTGACAGGGAAAAAATGGAGTACAAGTGGGTTTTCGGTATGCCGTCATACGGATACGACACAGAGGAAATAGCGGAAATAGGAACGCCGGACGGCGAATTTTACACCATTAATCCCGCTACACTTGGGGAAGAAACGGAATACACAGACAGACACGGCAGGCGGATGTATACGGGGGATATTGTCACCTTACCGGCTGACGGAGAGGTAAGGGAGTTTGTTGTTGACCGTGCAACGGTGGACAGGGAGGGGGAAGCGGAAAAAGTAAGGCTGGCAGGCGTGGTTGTTTTCCGCTGGATTGACATGGACGGAATTATATATCAGCTTTTACCATGCGTGGATGAAACGGGGGTTGCTGACCCGTGCCGCATGGAAATTACAGGTACGCTTGCGGAAAGGGAGGTGCATGAAAGTGGAAGCAAGGGCAAAAAGCAGTAACACG
>CAYNOE010000438.1:1641-2464 GCA_964398745.1 uncultured Lachnobacterium sp. | reverse complement strand
CAAAAATGACATGCTTAATTCCGTGATTTCGATTTACCAGATGCGTTTTTCGGACCGGGGATTTTCACTTACATGCCGTATTTCCGTTGGAAAGTCGCTTCCCGGCCCGGAGGTTTCGTTCTGTACGATTTTATCCAATGCGCTGGAAAATGCCATGCATGCCTTAGAAACGCTAAAGTCAGAGGACAAATGGGCAAAACTTATCATTTCAAGCAAGGACAACCATCTTCTGCTTTCCCTTGAGAATCCGGTGGAAGAAATTCCGGTCTTTGTGGACGGGATTCCGGTTTCCGGTAAAACCGGACACGGAATCGGCATTAAAAGCATGATATATTATGTGGAGAAACTGAACGGACAGTACAATTTTTCTGTCACGGACCACCGGTTTATATTAAGAATTATTATTTAGGAGAAGTAATAATGAAAATTGCAGTTTGTGATGATGAAAAACTATTTATTGACAGTACCTGCGCCCTTTTGAAACAGTGGGCAGGGGAACATAATACCAACCTTACACTTTTTCGGTTTACTAACGGGGATGACCTGATTAATATGCACCGGAAGGAATGTATGGATTTAATTATTCTGGACGTTATTATGCCCCTTTTTAACGGAATGGATACTGCAAGGGAGTTAAGATGCCAGGACGAGACGGTTCCCATTATTTTTTTGACTTCTTCCAGGGAATTTGCCGTGGATTCTTATGATGTGAAGGCTTTTAATTATCTGATAAAGCCTGTGAACGAAAAAAAGCTATTTTCTGTTCTGAATGATTTTCTAAATACACTAACTCTTCCCAAAAACACCTTTACCGCCCAGACCT
>CAYNOE010000438.1:0-1631 GCA_964398745.1 uncultured Lachnobacterium sp. | reverse complement strand
ATTATGATTTCTGACGTGGATTATCTTGAAGCGCAGAACAAGCAGGTTCTCTTTCATATGTCGGACGGCAGAATAATTGCCGTTCACGAACTTTTTTCCAAATGTGCAGAAAGGTTTTCCCCGGAAAACGGATTCTACCGCTGTCACCGCAGCTATATTGTGAATTTAAGCAGTGTAAAACAGTTTACAAAATCAGAGATTACGACATACAGTCATGCACTGATTCCGATTTCCAGAAACAGTTATACAGCGTTCCGGGAAACTTATTTTCAGCATATGTTTGAATAAACCCTACTTTTTACATCCGATTCTTATTAAGAGCATTAAAAGGACACCGGCAGATGCTGGTGTCTTTATGGATCAAACCGTATTAGAGTTCGCTCCGCGAAACGGTTTGCGTAGGTAATATTCCCCCAGAGGGGAAATATTACAGTTTCCATACCTCTTTATTGTACTGCTCAATGGTTCTATCAGATGAGAAGAAGCCTGCCTTGCTGATATTAACCAGCATTTTCTTTGCCCACTCCTTGCGGTTTGTATAAGCAGCATATACCTTTTCCCTTGTTTTCACATATTCATCAAAATCCGGGAAGGTCATGAACCAGTCTTTATTTAACAGTTCATTATACAAACGCTCCAGTTTCTCATGATTTCCTACACTCTTTACAGTGTCACTGACGATGAAATCAACTGCCTTCTTTAAATTCTCGTTATTTTCATAATAGGTTCTGGACTTATAATCGCCTCTTGCATAACGGTCAATAACGGTCTGTGAATCTTCACCAAAGGTAAAGATATTGTCATCCCCGACAAGCTCTGCAATCTCCACATTTGCACCGTCCATTGTACCCAGTGTAACTGCTCCGTTTAACATAAATTTCATGTTACTTGTTCCTGACGCCTCCTTAGAAGCAAGTGAAATCTGCTCGGAAATATCACATGCAGGAATCAGCTTCTCTGCAAGGGTTACATTGTAGTTTTCCACCATGAATACCTTAAGGTAAGGATTTACCTCCGGGTCATTGTTGATAATCTGCTGCAAGCAGAGAATCAGGTGGATTATATCCTTTGCAATCGTATATGCCGGCGCTGCCTTTGCACCGAAAAATACGGTAATCGGTGTCTCCGGTTTCTTTCCGCTTTTTATCTCAAAATATTTGTAAATCACATAGAGTGCATTCATCTGCTGTCTCTTGTACTCATGCAGCCGCTTTACCTGAACATCAAAGATGGAATTCTCATCAAAATCCATCCCCTGTGTATTCTGCAGGTAATGCTTAAGATCTGCCTTTTTGCCAGCCTTTACTGCAAGCAAACGGCCAAGCACGGCATCATCATTTACATAATTGCCAAGCTTCTCCAGTTCATTTGCATCTTTCTTCCAGCCTTCTCCAATCAGCTCGGTAATGAATGCGGAAAGCTGCGGATTGCAGGACATTAACCAACGGCGGAATGTAATACCGTTTGTCTTATTATTGAACTTTTCAGGATACAGCTTGTAGAAGTTATTTAACTCGCTGCTCTTTAAGATTTCCGTATGCAGGTAGGCAACACCGTTGACGCTGTAGCCATAAAGGATATCCATATGTGCCATGTGTACCAGATCGTCCTTAAGAATATAAGTGCTGTCA
>CAYNOE010000437.1:480-2467 GCA_964398745.1 uncultured Lachnobacterium sp. | reverse complement strand
AGTCCAGTACGGATTATGACGGCATTGCCACGGAAGAGGAATACCAGAAACAGGAATATGTATATTAATCGCTGTACGACTCGGTAATCAGATTGAAAAACGAAGAAAAAATCCCCATTACAGCGATTGTATTCTGGGGAACAGATGATGGTAATTCCTGGCTGCAGGATGCTAACTCCGTAGGGGGTTCTGCTGATGGGACAAGGGCACAGTGTCCGCTGCTTTACGACGCTGATTACGAAAAGAAACCTGCATTCTGGGCATTTGTGGATGCCACACAGCTGAAACCCCTGATTCAGAATCTGCAGGTGTCACATATGGATGATTACGAAGGGGTAACGGAAACCGTATACGGAGACGAAGATACGAAAGTAAAATTCCAGCCTATATGGAATGAAAAGGGACTGGGTATCCGGATTCAGGTAGAAGACAAACAGGCTGATGATGATGACAGTGTAACAGTTTATGCCGGAATAAAGGCAGAAGGCAAAGGAATGGAGGACATACAGACCAGCACTGTTTCCAGAGCAGACGGTACTTCCAGTGATAAAGGCTATGAGGCAACCGTATTTTTTGACCAGAAGAATTTGGAGGCATTTGAGGAAATTGCATTTGACATCAGGGTAAATGACGGCGGAAAGCTTCTTTCATGGAATGATACAAACAATAACCAGGACAACAGTAATGAATCCTATGGAAATCTTGTCCTAAAACCTTTCGCTACTATTTACAAGGGGACTGTAAATGTGGACGGAGTCGAGGAAGGCGAATGGGAAAAGGCTCAGGAGCTGGAGCTGACGGTGGTAGGCACAGAAAACGGACAGCCGGAGGCATCGGCCAGGGCAAAGGCACTGTGGGATGAACATGCCCTTTATGTATTGGTAAAGGTTACAGATCCTAATCTGGATGTGTCAGGCTCCGAAGTACATACAAAGGATTCCGTGGAGGTATTTGTTGATGAAAACAATGACAAGGCGGAAAGCTACCAGACAGATGATAAGCAGTACCGTGTTAATTGTGAAAATGTGCATTCCTTTAACGGAAGCATGTGCAAGGAGGATTACATTACTTCCGAAACGGTAAAGACAGAAGACGGATACATGGTGGAAATGGCTATAGAATGGTCTGAAGTCCAGGTTCAGCCGGATATGCTGATCGGATTTGAGGTGCAGGTTAATGACTGCAAGGCAGGAGAAAGGCTGGGAGTGTTAAACTGGTATGACACGACCAATACCTGCTGGTCCAGCCCGGCATCTTATGGAACAGCAAGACTTGCAGAAAATAAATAAAAAAGAAGAGCTGTGCATTTTATAATGAGTGCGCAGCTCTTTTTTATGATTTCCTTATTGATACTGACGGATTTGCGGTAAATGTATAAATATATCGTTACTGGGAATTTCCCTGGAAATATATATAACTAAATATTCCAATTATAATTCCTGCTACCGAGGTTATAATGCCACCTGATTTTGTATTTCGTCCAACTCCTAATAAGATACTCCCATATGCCACTGCTGCAGATGTTACTAAATTCACTCTTATTACCTCCTCACATACCGTCTTTCGTGACTTAGGATTCATCAGCAGGCAGAGCATGCCCGTATCTCTGGTATTTCCTTTTCTTATGTAAATCGCTGGTTTTCGACATATTCTGGTAAATATATTCCCATCCTTGTCTTTCCGGAAATCACACCGGAATAATATTGGACAAAACTTAATCATAAGCTGAATAGCGCAACATAAAACAAAAAACAAACAATGTCATTCCCCCCAATGCGACAGCATATTTACTATGGCTTTGTCTTGCCTCCTCAAACCAGAATTCTTCCAAATTGTACTCATTAATCAGCAACGAAACGATGGTTCCCTCTTCATATTCTGTCCTCACTTCAAGACACCTGTCATAAAAAATAATCCCATCATATTCGTCCAGCCCCGAATAACAATAAATATAATACCTCCCCCATTTCGCACTTCCTATAATCAC
>CAYNOE010000437.1:0-470 GCA_964398745.1 uncultured Lachnobacterium sp. | reverse complement strand
ACAGCATTTATACGTTTCGTCAAATGTCTTTTTATTTTTTTATATTTAAAAGCTAATCTCCCCTCCCAGAGACACCCAATTATCCCCACTATAAAACTGAATAATATTATACCCCCAAAGTTTTAAGGGCAATTTTTATCGCCATTAAGCCAAGCAGAATCAATAAACCTATCCATGAGAATATCATTTTATCCATCTCTTTTGCTTTCTCTACCCAGAACTGCCCTAAATTCTCCGGATTAATATACAAAGAAATATTTTCACCTATCCGATACTGCTCCTCTAATTTAGCTGACTTATCATAAAAAGTAACCCCTTCATATTCATCCAGCCCGGTAAATATATAAACATAATAGTATACAGGATGAAAAGAACGAATCCCTATTAACTTTGATGTTTTTCTATATGCAACAACAGCATTAATTCGTTTTATTGCAGTTTTTATTAAATTTGTATCTGGAGTACTTGAT
>CAYNOE010000436.1:0-2470 GCA_964398745.1 uncultured Lachnobacterium sp. | reverse complement strand
GACGCCTGCACAAAGGAACGGCGCACGACGTCAAGAAACGGAACCAGGTAAAATACGGCGATTCCAAAAAACCCCGGAAGCAGAAAGGCAAACCCGGTGAGCCCCCGCCGTTTCTTTTTATTCAGAGACATATAGCTGAACTTTTTTGGTAATTGCAGAAACGGCATCTTCCAGGGACTGTTCACCATGCAGGTACTTCAATCCATCCCCGATGACAAGCTCCTGCACCACACGGTCATTCCACATGGATGTATTCAGGCTTTCAATCATTTCTGTAAGATTTTTCTTCTGCGCTTCGTTTAACGGTTTCACCTCATATCCCCATTCATTTCCATCCCCGTCAGAACCGCCGACAGAATATTCTTTCCCGCTGCTGCATTCATTTTCATACGCTTTTTTATTGATGGAAAAATAGTTCGTCATCTGGTGCTGTCCGTCAGCAGACAATGCTGTTTTAATAAACTCCTGCGCAATCCCACTATCTTTTGCCGCGTCCGTAAGTCCAAGGCTTACAAACGGAACAAATGCATTCTGTCCTCCCACTCCAAGCAGCCCGAAACTTCCTGCTTTGTTTGTTTCCATTCCATAAATGTCCATGACATTCCCCACACCGCAAAGCGTCCCAATGCTGACCTTCGCACCGCCTGTGACACGGGAGATACTTCCCTGCTGCAGCGTACCATAAATAATCTGTCCCAGATAAATGGAATCGGAAAACACCGTACCATATGACCGCCGCTCATCCTCTGAATAACCGTCAAGGTCATACAACGCCTTTACTGTCTCAAGGCTGCTTTTTAATTTTTCTGCACTGATTCCGTTTTCCTCTTTCCATGATGCAGAATATGCGTCATAGAAAGCATGCAGGAATATTTCTGCCGGAAGCTGTGCCAGAACCGGGGTTTTCCCATCCTTTAAGGATTTTACATACTCCCCAACCTGTTCCGGTTCCCCGGCCAGAGCCTTTAAGCCTTCGTTTACCTCTGCCGCAGTAAAAGAAAATCTAAGCGGCACCTGATAGACCTTTCCATCTTTTTTGCAGGCATCCGTAATATTTGTAAACAGTCCGTCTTTTTTATCTGCTTCTTCCACAATACCGCTGATATCAGCAAGAATCCCCTTTTCCACATAACTGTCTGACGGAAGCCCGTCCAGAACCAGTACGTCCGGTCCGTTTCCTGCCATAATCTCTGTGTTTAATGTTTTGATGGCATCCTCTGCCGTCACGCCATCATCCTCAGACATTCCGATTGTTTTTTTCACAAATACATCCGGATTTTTCTTCTGGTATGCACTGATGGCCTGCTGCAGTATGGCGGAGTCCTCAAGCGCATAAACGTTTAACTGTTTTTCCGGTACTGCCGATGCCTCTGCATCATATGCATAGCTCAGGCATTTACTGTTTCCAAGGGAATCAATGGCAAATACCATGAAATGCTCATCGTCAAACCTTGCCAGCTCCATAAATGACACACTGCTGTCCCCCAGGCTGACCAGTTCCCCGTTTACAAGCTGTTCCACGGTGCTTCCCCCAAGCGTGTGGTAAAAAATCCCACCGTGGCTGACATAATAGAGTTCCTCTTCTTTTTCACCTGCGGCAAACATAACCGGATAAACCGGCTGGTCACTTCCGCTTTCGATTACACCGACTGCTTTATCCAGTTCCTTATCCTCCGGAAGCAGCGAACCTGCTCCTGCATCTGCTAAACGCACACCATTTCCTGTCAGGAGCACAAGTCTGTTTCCGAAAGAAAGCAGTCCTGAAACTCCCTCTGCGGCTTCTTTCAAAACCTGGGTCAGTTCACCGCTTTTGGCATCCACTTCATAAATCCCGCCGTTTAATTCCATAATGTACAGTGTGCCGCCTGCAAACGCTGCCGACGTAATCATGTTGCCCGCATCTTCCCTTTCCTTATATTCCGGCAGGTTAATATCCAGCTTCGTGACTTTTCCATCTGCGGATACCATCTGGATATTGCTGTTTTCCTTTGAAGTAAAATAGCCAAGCAGTGCGGCTGTTCCATCCTCACTCATAACTGCCTGATAGGCATCTTCCACATCCAGTTTCGTTTCCTCCCAGTCTTTTCCCTGGTTTTTGGAAACTGCCCTGTACATCTGGACCCCGTTTTCATCTGCTCCAATCAGCGCGATGGAGCCATCCGTACATTTTTTTGCGCTTACTACTTTACTTATTTTCTCTGGAATCTTTACTTCCGTTTCCAGATAACGGCCTTTGGCGTTTTCTGTCTGCGGGGCGGATGCACCAGACTGTGTTCCCCCCGGATTTGTTTCACTGTCCGTACTTTCACTGCATCCGGCAAGTGCCACCAGAAACAGACAGGCGGATAATAACACCGCCAGTTTTTTTAATCTTTTGAATTTTCCAGTCCTTTTCATGTTTTGTACCATGTTGTCCCTCCTTTTGGTATCGCCCCTTCGCTCCGCTCAGCGGCATGCGTCGGAAGGCATT
>CAYNOE010000435.1:0-2472 GCA_964398745.1 uncultured Lachnobacterium sp. | reverse complement strand
CGGCGAAACTGCTCGGCGCGGACCGGAAAACCTTCAAGAAATGGCTGGGGACTGCGGGAGAAAAGCCGCCGGAAGCTCCGGAAAACGTCAAAGGTGAAACGGAAGGGAAAAACGCGCAAAAAACAGCCGTTCCCGCGGGCATGGGGATTTTGCGGCAGGAAGGAAAGGACAGGAAACAGGAGAAACCGGGAAACATGAAAAGGGGATTTTGCCTGCTGAAGGTTCCGGAAACCTACGGAAAAGCGGGGAAAAAGAAACGAAGGGAATAAGGAGAAACGGGGTGAAAAACAAAGGGCGGAGATAAATTCTTGAAAAAATCCCCACTCGGTGTTGCAAAATGTTTCTGCTTATGGTATCCTATTTCAGGATCGATATAAGGGATTTGTATCCGGTCCAGCAGTATTTTTTGTAAGATTTGCATAAAAACCGTAAGATATATTAAGTCTGGTGCGGGTGGGGATAAATTCAAGAATTAATCCCCGCAAAATGACAGAAAAAGCAGGCTTACATTGCCGGTTTACAGAAATTGACATGGATTTTCCATACCGCCGGTTTTTGGTTTTTTGGAAAGGAAACATGGATGTGGTATGTAATGCAGGTAAAAACCGGGCTGGAGACTGATATCGTCAGGCAGTGCCGTGGCAGGATTATGCAGGAAAACGAGGATGTGTTTACCATGTATGGTGAAAAGAAAAGCCGTTTTCATGGGAAATGGGACTTGAAACGCTACCTGCTTTTTCCGGGATATGTTTTTATTGACACAGCGGATATTGATGATTTCCGTATTCGCCTGCATGAAATCAAAACCATGACAAAAGTTTTAAAAACAGGTGAAAGTGTGGTTCCGGTCTGGCCGGAGGAAGAAGAGTTTTTAAGACAGCTCGGCGGGGAAAACCATATTGCGGGATATTCGGAAGGATACCTCGAAGGAGAACGCCTGGTGGTTATAGACGGCGCCATGCAGGGGTATGAAGGAAAAGTAAAACGGCTTGACAGACACCACAGGCTGGTAACCATTGAGGTGCCGCTTCTGGGGCAGCTCGTGGAAGTGAAACTGGGGCTTGGTGTTGTAAAAAGAGTTAAGGAATAATGATTAATAAGCCATCGGAATGCAGTTGACGCTCGGAGCGCAGTGCAGGAAGACGGCGGACATAAGGACAGGCAGAAACTGCGTTAAAAGACGCGGGTGGCGAAGCCTGCCCTTTTTACAGGAAAGTAACAATGGCAGATTATAATCTAAGAAATGATAAAAGGTTCCAGGGCATACAGCCATCCGCTGGCAGGCTCTGGCTTTCTTCCCCGACCATGCACGGGGAGGAACTGGAATATATAAAAGAAGCATACGAAACCAACTGGATGTCCACAGTCGGGGAAAACATAGACAGACTGGAGGAAACTGCGGCAGAATATATAGGCATTAAATATGCGGTTGCGCTTTCATGCGGAACGGCGGCACTGCACCTTGCCGTAAAACTTGCCGCCGAAAGGCTTTATGGAAGCGGTACCGGAACTTTTACACCGCAGGGGCAGGGAAAAGGCGGAAGTCTGCATGGAAAGCGGGTATTTTGTTCCGACCTTACGTTTGCGGCGACCGTAAACCCCGTGGTTTACGAGGGCGGTGAGCCGGTCTTTATTGACTCGTCGCCGGATGACTGGAACATGGATCCGCAGGCACTGGAACTTGCGTTTGAAAGCTATCCGGATGTAAAGCTTGTGGTTCTGGTTCACCTTTACGGCGTACCTGCGCAGGCGGATGAAATAAGAAAAATCTGTGACAGGCACGGCGCGCTTTTAATAGAAGATGCGGCGGAAGCCCTCGGTGCGGTTTATAAAGGAAGGAAAACCGGAAGCACGGGGGATTACTGTGTTATCAGCTTTAACGGCAATAAAATCATTACCGGAAGCTCCGGCGGGATGCTTCTTGTAAACGACAGATACAGCACTGAGAAGGCCAGGAAATGGTCCACCCAGAGCAGGGAGAATGCCCCATGGTACCAGCATGAGGAAACCGGTTATAATTACCGGATGAGCAATGTTATTGCAGGGATTGTCCGTGGGCAGTGGGAGCATCTTGAGGAACATATCGATGCAAAAAAGAAAATATACATGCGGTATGAAAATGCACTGAAAGACTTTGGGATTCAGATGAACCCGTATGACGGGGAAAGCAGCGAGCCGAACTTCTGGCTTTCCTGCATGACGGTTGACGAGGATTACATGTGTGAGACCGTGTGCGGCGATAAAGAATATCTTTACGGACACAGCCACGGGAAGACCTGCCCGATGGAAATATATGACGCACTTGCGGCTTTTAACATAGAAAGCCGTCCGATCTGGAAGCCGATGCATTTGCAGCCGCTGTACCGGAATCACATGTTTGTGACTGCGGAAGGGTGCAGGAACTGTAATGAATATTTTTATATGAAAAAAATGGAGCCTGCCGATATCAGTGCGGATATTTTTTACCGTGGG
>CAYNOE010000434.1:0-2490 GCA_964398745.1 uncultured Lachnobacterium sp. | reverse complement strand
AAAGGTGAATACCCAGCCGGATATCCACCCTTTTCTAATTGAACTTTCACAATTTATTTCTTTAATGTAACAACAACATATCTGTGAGGTTCATCCCCCTCACTATGCGTTGTAACATAATAGTCATTCTGTAAGGCAGAATGGATAATCCTTCTTTCAAACGGATTCATTGGTTCAAGAGTAACAGGACGCTTGGTACGCTTAACCTTATAAGCAATGTTTCTGGCAAGGTTTTCGAGCGTTTCCTTTCTTCTGTTCCGGTAATCCTCAGTATCAAGCTTAACCTTGTAATAATTTTCGGATTTCTTATTTACCGCAAGATTTATCAGATACTGCAGGGCATCCAGCGTCTGTCCTCTTTTACCAATCAGAATACCCATATCATTTCCCTTAAGCTCAATGTCAATAATATGTTCTTCCTCATTCACATCAGCCAGAATCTCTACTTCCATATTCATGGCCTTAAAAACAGAATCCAGAAATTCCCTTACAATACTTTCCATGGAAAAGTTCTTTTTCTTTACCTTAATTACTGCATCCTTGCTTCCAATTCCCAGAAAACCGGAACTACCCTTATCAAGTACTTCATATTCAATCTGGTCGCTTGTTGTTCCAAATTCAATGCATGCCTGTGTGACGGCCTCATCCACGCTTTTGGCAGAAAATTCTTTATAATCCATTAAGAGCACTCCCTTCTAATGATTATTCCTTTGATTAAAGTCTTGTACTAGATTTGCCTTTGCAGCAAGACTTCCAGGCTTTGGTTTCATCTGGTCATTCTTCTGGAACTCTGTTTTCTCACCCACAGAAGACACGTTTGTGTTAGCCTTTGATGCAATTGACCTTGTATTAATCTGTGCTGCCTGACGCATCTTTTCTTCCGAAATTCCAAGTTTTTCACGCTTTTTCTTTGCCTTTTCCTGGTTTTTCTTTATCATCTCATCCAGGTCAATTTTATCCATATGTCTGTTAATAAAAAACTGCTGCACAGCCCTGACCAGTGAACTTGCCACCCAGTAAATACCAAGACCTACCGGAGTGATAAAACACAAAAACAAAGAGAACAGAGGCATAATTGTATTCATGCTCTTCATCTGCCTTGCCATTGCATCATCCGGATTATTCGAACCTGCTGTCGGCATAAGCTTTATGTTTACAAGCTGAGACAGATAAGACAAAATTGGAATCAGCGCTGCGATGATTACCAGTCCCCAGTGATTTCCAACACTTTCCTTAATGATACTGAACGGAGTATCTGATATATTCAGTCCCATAAAATAATTGAAATGGTTCATCCGTTCAAGCGCTCCGGAAATTTTGTCCTCAAGCCCGTTAAAATGACTGACCAGCGTATTGGCCTTATCTGCCGTATCGTTTACCCATGCAGCAGACGGCAGCTTGTACAAAACATCAATGATATAATTTAACTTGTCACTTTTTCCTGCTGCATTTCCAATCATATCTACAACATTTTCAGAATTCAGTCCACTGGAAGTAACAGTATTATATCCTTTCATCAAAGCGGAAAGCCCGTCCGCAAACTTGTCTGTCTTATAAATTCCTTCTGCAAGAGCTGTATAAGAAGATTTGATACTTCCCACATATGCCGGAATATTATAAAATACACGGTAAAGTGCAAATAAAATCGGCATCTGAATCAACATCTGCACACAGCTTCCCATTGCGGAAACGCCATATTTCTCATACACAAGCTGTGATTCCTGGTTCATCGCCATCATGGACTCCTGGTCCTTACGGTTTTTATATTTTGCCTGTATCGCCTGAAGCTCTGGCTGCATTTTCTGTGACAGCTTGGAAAACTTCTGCTGCTTAATCGTAAGAGGAAGCAGACACATATAAATAAGTAACGTCATAATTATAATCGCCAGTGGTATACTGTCAATCCTGCCACCGGACACATTATAAATAATATCATATATCCCGCTCATGATTCCACCCAGGACCTTTGCAATCGGTCCTAAAATCTTACCGGGATATGCGGTCAGTTCAATGACTGGCATATTTACCTCCATTCCAAATGAAAATCATGGAACCGGATCATATCCACCCTTTGAAAAAGGATTGCACCTTATGATTCTCCATGCAGCCATTGCCCCGCCACGGACAGCGCCATATTTTTCCACAGCCTCTAAACCGTAGCAGGAGCAGGTCGGAAAATACGGACATTTTGTTGTTTTCATGGGAGAAATATACCTCTGATACAATTTAATGATTCCAATAAAAAGTTTCTTTAACACGATTTCCATCTTCTTTTCTTAAATTATAATCTTGTGAAGACCACCAAGATGCCGGACTGCAGCCTCAATCTGCCCATAGGATGCTCCTTTCGCATTTGCTCTTGCAATCACCACAATATCCAGTCCCCTGCAAAACTGGTCCTCACCAAGTCTGTAACTTTCCCGTACCAGACGGGTAATACGGTGTCTTACCACACTGTTTCCAACCTTTTTACTGACAGATATTCCCAGT
>CAYNOE010000433.1:925-2494 GCA_964398745.1 uncultured Lachnobacterium sp. | reverse complement strand
GAAACAAATTCCAGTTCACCATCCTTATTCCACCTTCCGATATCGCCTGTTTTATAAATGGTTTCAGGATAATACGGATTCAGCGGATTTTGGACAAAGACTTCCGCTGTCTTTTCAGAATTTGCATAATAACCATGTGTCAGTCCTGTTCCTCGGACACAGATTTCTCCCTCTTCTCCGTTTTTTGCACAGGTCATATCATCTTTTAAAATAAAGACATCCATGTTTTTAAATGCCCGGCCAACCGGAATGACTTCATTTTCCCCAAACAGCCGGTCAGCACGGTAATAACAGCATACGCCGGTAATCTCGGTCGGTCCGTAAAGATTTACAAAAGAGGCATCCGGCAGGAATTTCTTCCAGAGATTAAGCTGCTTAACCGGAAAAACTTCCCCTCCAAATCCTATCGTATGTAAATACTCCGGTACTTTTTCGTCCAGCGCCCCAAACGAAGAAACCATAGTCAGTGCAGACGCCACCCAGCAGATAGTGTTAATTCTGTGCTCATTTAAATAATCCACTAGCTGCAGTGGGAACATAAATAACTGTTTCGGAATCAGATATGTTGTTGCGCCAAATTTTATGGTCGGGTACAGTTCCTTCATGCAGGCATCCACATACAAGGGCGCCTGGTTTCCAAATATGGTTTCCTCTGAAAAATTCATTACAGCAGATAGCTGCTCAATGTAATCAATCACTCCTCTGTGATGACCAATGCAGCCTTTTGGAATGCCCGTAGAACCGGATGTGAACAGAATATAAACCGGGTCTGTGTCAATTGCCCTGTTCCTGACCTGCTGCAGTTTTTTTTCATTTTCCTGATGTCCTTTTAATGTATCCGCCAGAATGATTTCCCCGTCAAAATTCAGATGCTGTGCTTTTTCCAGGCTCTTTTCATCGCAGATTAATATTTTGGCTTTTGTACTTTCGATAATCAGTTCAATACGCTTAAGCGGCATTTCGGCATCCAAAGGGACAAAAAAGCATCCGCTGTATACCACGCCAAAAAAGGCCTCTATCGTCTGCGGGGACTTTTCCATATAAACAAGAACAGCTTCTTTGTAATGCCCCATTTCCGCCAGAGCGCTTCCAATGGAACGTGCACCCTCATATAATTCACGAAATGTCAGCATGGTATTTACCCCGACAAAGGCTGGCTTTTCCGGTAAACGTTTTACTGTATCCTCCAGATATTCCAATATATTTGTCTGCATGTTCTGTAGTTCCTTTCTGTCTCTGCGGCAACTTCCGGGGTTACGGTATCCACCGGTTCTTCCGGTTCCGGAATAACCGGATATTCTGGTTCTGCCGGATTTTCCGGTTCCTCCGGAGTTACTGGCTCTTCCGGTTCTGCTGGTTTCTCCGGCTCTTCCGGTTCCGGATTTAAATAATTCACTTTAAATTTCTTCTTTTTTGATTTATTACCCGACTTATCCTTTGCATATACCGTCACCTGGTAAACGCCGTATTTTTGTTTTTCCATGGCTTTTAAAAGCTTTGTATCATTAATCACAAGATATTTTGCTGCAAGTTTTTCTCCATTATCAGTAACAGTAACATTTTTCCCCA
>CAYNOE010000433.1:0-915 GCA_964398745.1 uncultured Lachnobacterium sp. | reverse complement strand
AATGAAGAATTAGCAGATATTTATGCTGGCGCGACAGCAACATTTTTCCCAAGTTCCTTTAAGAGTTTCTTTTCGGACAATTCCCCGCTTATGGTAATCGTCTTTTTCTTTATTTTAATTTTCGGGGCTTTTGTGTCCTTCACCGTAACGGTGACTGTCTTTTTCGTCACATTGCCCCTTGAGTCCTTTGCCGTATATAATACCTTATATTTTCCGGTCTTTCTGGTATTAATTTTTTCTTTGACAGTGAATTTTATTTTCTTCCCTTTATAATCAGTCGCTGTCACATTTTTTTTCAGTTTTGGCTTTTTGGCACAACGTTCCACTGTTATATCTTTTAACCCTTTAAAAACTGGTTTCACCTTGTGCCACGGGTTAGCGGAATTCGGATCGGTTGGATCCCAGCCACGGTACGGACTGTTTGGACTTATCTTAATGGTAGCTGGTTTTCCGAGAGGTCCCGGATTACTGCTGTCATAAATATTTACTTTGGTGCCGGATGGACAGTAGTCATAAATCCACTTGGCGTCCTCCACCGTTAAACGGACACAGCCATGCGATGCCTGAGAGCCTAGTCTGTTATAAGCAGTATAGGAAAGACGGCTGGGATCCGGTGCATTATTGTAATACACAGAGTGAAACAGCACACCTCCATGAATCCGGCTGCAGTACTGCCCGTATACATCCCCCATCATTTTGTGCCAGCGGTATTTCTGCGAAATGGAAAATGTCCCCGTGGGTGTCGCATTATTCCGTCCTGTAGAGCAGGTCATTGCCTTTACAGGTATTGTATACTCACCCTTACTGTCCTGTTTGTATATTGTAACTACATTCTGCTGACGGTTAATTTTAATGTAATATGGAAAACCTGCAGCTTTTGCCGTAACCGGTTTCGGAATAGCAGAAAAAAACATA
>CAYNOE010000432.1:0-2498 GCA_964398745.1 uncultured Lachnobacterium sp. | reverse complement strand
GGGTTATTCTTCATCACAGCTGTCCAGGAGAAAATAGTACTTTGAATTCCATGTATGATCTTTTTGTAATTTCAGTTCAGTAATGATATAACCTAATGTGTCCGAATGCCCCATAGCGCCTGATACATAACTTTTTAATACCAGTGTTGGTGTTTTTTCATCCTCACGGGTAATAACGTTACAACCGCTTACAGCATCAATCATGGAGTCGAAAGTATTATATTTAAGCATTAATTCCTCACGCAGTCCCTTTCTCTCATAAATCCGGAGCAGTGCTTTGTCTTTGATTTTTGTAATTATGCCAGTACTCATATCTTCCCCCAACCCAATATCCAGCTCAGACTCTGTATAATCTGCGCTTATCGGAAATCCGTTTTCCTCTGTATATCCGTCCGGCAGGGGAATCGGTTCTCCTGTCTGAGTATCTGTGACGGTCAGCGCATATCCGCCGTCACCACCATTATAAAACAGATCTTCCAGCTCAATTTGTTCTTTAACTCCATCACCGTCCAAATCAGTATTCCAGATAAACTCATTGTTTAATGCAAAATCATGATGATTCGGAAACAACGCTTCGAGCGTTTCGGCATCCTTCTCTATCATATCGTCAACATTCCATTCTTCAATCGTACTTGCTGATGATAAATCCAATGTATCTGTGAGAACTTCATGATTCTGGTTAACTGGCTCTGAACCGTTCTGCGTTTCTTCCGTTTCAGAAACTCCCGTAATGGTATCCCTAAGATTATCTTCTCCTTTGACAAATACCGAACCATCCAGAACAGCCACTCCCAGTCTTGCATCTGTCGTTATTTTTGACGACTGCCCCTCATTAAAAACCAGCTCTCCACTATCCGTCAGCGTAAATTGATAGTGATATGCCCCATCATCAGTAACTGCCGTCAGGACAGTCCCACTCAATTCATAGCTGCCATAGGAAAAATAGGAACTAACTGGATCATAGAAAAATGTAAACTCTCCCTTCCCATCAAGTGTCAGTTCCGGAGCATATAAAGATCCCTCCGGCACCATCATCTCATATTTGCCTGCAAGCGAATGGACATCCCGTTCTAATGCACTGGCTTTTTGCTGCGTCATAAAGCAAACCGGTACAGCCACACACGCCAGAACTGCAACCACAACAATCCAAAAGGCTGGCTTTTTGTAGTTCAGGACATTTTTTACGCGCTCTCTGATCCCAATCTCTCCAAAAGCAACCGGACATGCCAATATCATGCGGTGACCTGCGGCACTTGTAAGAAGCGCCTGCGAATATGCCTTTTTACCTTGTTCCCCAAGCTTACGGATAACCTGCTCATCACAGATCAGCTCAATATCCCTGCATAGCATAATATAGGCAGTCCAGACAAGCGGATGAAACCAGTACACACCAAGAATCAGAAATCCGGCAAGCTTTATCAGGTAATCCTTTCTTTCCCTGTGTGTTTTCTCATGCAGCACTACATAAGGAATATCCCTTTCTTCAATACTTTCCGGAATGTAAATACGCGGACGAATGATTCCAAACAGAAACGGGCTGTCAATTCTTTCGCTCTGATAAAGTCTTACTTTCTGTGTTTCGTCCACTGAAATATCCACTGGAACGGCAGTCTTTAAACGGTTTGCGAGCCGTATCCAACTTATCGTCATATAAACTGCCATAATTATCATACCAGCAATCCATATTCCCGTACCAAACCTAAGATACAATGGTGTAGCATTTACCATGGTTTTTGGCAGTTCGGCCCGTGTTTCTGCTGCTGGAAGCGGACTTTGCAGACCAGGTGCTGCTTTGGAACTGGTATTTTCCGCCTGTTTTGGCATTTCCATATTATTAATTTGCTCATTCACGGACTGCGTATCCGGAATCAGACTAAATGCCGACTCAATGGAAAACGGCAGAAGCAGACGGATTCCCACCAGGAACCACAAAAAAGTGCGCATGGTTTTCGGTGCCTTTTTTAGCAAAAAACGAACTGCCAGTACTGCCAGAATCAGATAGCCAGCCGAAATACTCATGTGTAAAATACTGACAAATATTTTTTCCATATCTGTTACTCCTCTCTGTAACTGTCGATAATCTTCTGGATTTCATCTATCTCCTGCCTGGTTAAATTCTTTTTCCTTGTAAATGCCGCTATAAAGCCCGGCAGCGAGCCTGAAAAGGTCCGCTCGACAACCTCCGCACTTTCCGCAGACTGTATGTCTTCCCTGGAAACAAGGGATGTTACAATTGCATTCTCGGACTTTAAAATTCCGCGTTCAGACAGACGCCTTATGACGGTGTAGGTTGTTGACTTTTTCCATTCCAGCCTTTCACTGCACAAACGGACCAGCTCCCTGCTTGTCACCGGCTCATTCTCCCATAAAATTTCACAAAAACGGTATTCGCTTTCAAATACTTTCGGTGTATCCATATTTATCTCCGCCTTTCAAAAACTATAAAACAAAGCAGTCTAATGCATTAAACTCACTTTTAGTTTAACGCGTTAGACTGC
>CAYNOE010000431.1:0-2511 GCA_964398745.1 uncultured Lachnobacterium sp. | reverse complement strand
ATCTTCATGTACAACTGTACCATAGAAGTCTATAAATATTGCTTTTAACAAATTATATTTATCCTCCCATAATTCTTATTTAGGAATAAATTTTCTCATGTCCGAGCCACCATAAATAGGTGTTTTTATATTAGCATATCACTTCATATTTTTCAAATTTAATTCCCCGTACTTTTATACCGTTTCACACTAAAACGCCAGAAAAGATACGCCAGAAAATAAATCATAATACCCGCAAACGGTGCAAGATACATATAGATTTCCGGATACTGCGCCATATCAGGTTTGCGGAGAAGATACTGTGCCGGAAAATAATTCACAAATGCAAAGGGCACAATATAAATCATGATGATCTGTATTACTTTAGGGTAAATGCTTATAGGATAACCGGCAAATTTGCGCATGTTCCAGTAAAAAATATCCCGAATGCTGCCCGTTTCCACAAAATAAAAACTGAGTGAGGAAAAAATAATAAACATTCCCCCCTGCATTAAAATACCTCCGATAATCGTTCCGGTATAATATAAAACAGTTCCTGTATTCCACTGGATTCCCACCCGGCCTGCCGATACCAGAAACAGAATGACTCCAAGTGTACCGTGTCCGACCGAAGCAATAATATCCGCATTATTAAGAACCAGCTGGAACAGAAGTCCCCTCGGGCGTACCATCAGCCGGTCAAACCTGCCTTCCCGTATCATACAGGAGAAATCCCTTAAATCAGCGAACAGCGATACAACAAACGCATAGGTTAAAAACAGCAGGCTGAACAAAAACAGCATTTCATTGACATTCCATTCATTAATCCTGTCAAATTTCAACAGTGCCAGATAAATGACTATAATATTTGCGGATTCTCTTATAAATACTGCAAGTGCTGCCACAACAGAGTCCACGCGGTACTGCAGTCTGGTATGTATACTCATTTTCAGGGACTGTAATGCAATTCTTAATTCTCCCATAATCGTTCACATCCTTTCTTAGCCACCCTGTACCACAAGCTTTTTTACACCTTGTTTCCAGAAAATATTTCCGGTCAGGTAAAGCACCAGAATCCATCCGCACTGAATCATCATAGCCTTAAAAATATCCATAGTGGATAACTGTCCAAGGTATATTCTGACAGGGGTAAAATAAATGGACTCAAACGGGGTACAGGATATCATGGTTTTAAGCGGCCTGGGCATAAACCAGAGAGGCAGCAGGGAACCGGACAGAATATTAATAAAAACATTTTTTATTGTCACAATTCCCCAGACACTGAACAGCCAGAAACTCCATGTCTGGACAATAAAACTAATCAGCCATAAAACCAGATACCCCAGCATCATGCTGAGCAGCATAAGTACCAGATTTGCAAAGCTTTTCGGCATACAGATGTCTGTATACAGACACGTCAGTATGAGCGCAGGGAAAAAGTGGAAAACAACTTTAAAAACTCCTTCCCCTATGTTTTCTGACAGCATTCTGAGCTTAAAGCTTACCGGTTTTAGAAACTCATTTGTAATACTTCCATCTTTAATTTTATCCTGCATAAACATTTCATTAAAGGTAAACGCCTGTGAAAGTCCCAGGGCAATCACAAAGTTTGTTGCAACCATTTTATATGTCACTCCGTCAATGACGCTTGCGTTGCCATATAAAGCTTTATATATGCATAAATAAACCGCAATCGTAATCAGCGTGTTTATCATGCCCATAAAAAAATCCAGCCGGTAAACCATTTTATTTTGAAATTTTTTTAATGCAAATTCCAGATAGGTACGCATCCATTTCCTCCTTACAGTTCACTGCTTAAAATTCTGGAAGAACCTTCATAAATATCCCGGATAATTTCGTCAATTTCCGTTTCGCAGATGGAAATGTCCTTTACCTGGTTTTCCCTGAAAATTTCTTCCATAATCTGGTTCATGGGTTTTTTACTGGTATCATATGTCCGCATTTCTTTTCTTCCGTCTTCTAAGATTAATTCGATATTTTTAATACTGGTATAGCGGTTTTTAATATCCTGTATGCTGCCGTCATAAATCTTTTTTCCGGAGTCAATAATAATCAGACGTTCGCATATTTTTTCGATATCCTGCATGTCATGTGTGGTAAAAATAATGGTGGTATCATTTTTCTGGTTCATGTAACGGATAAAATTCCTTATTTTTTCTTTTGCCACAACATCAAGTCCGATGGTAGGTTCATCGAAAAATACAATTTTAGGGGAATGCAGAAGCGCTGCTACAATATCGCCCCGCATTCTCTGCCCAAGTGAAAGCTGTCTGACCGGCTGGTAAAGAAAATCCTCCATATCCAGAAGTTCTGTAAACTGGTGCAGGTTTTCCTCGTACAAATCCATGGGAATTTTGTATATATACCTCATCAGTTCAAAGCTTTCAATCAGGGGAAGGTCCCAGTTTAACTGTGATTTCTGTCCAAATACAACACCGATATTTTTTACGTACTGCTTTCTCTGTTTATAAGGAATAAATCCGTCAATTTTAACACTGCCATCGTCCGGAT
>CAYNOE010000430.1:0-2524 GCA_964398745.1 uncultured Lachnobacterium sp. | reverse complement strand
CCGTTTCCAGGGAAAGTGCCAGCGCATTGGCGGTATCCATTGCGGTAATGCAGTAGACTCCGGTTTCAATGGCATTTCTGCGGATTAAGAAGCCGTCACGGCTCTTGTCGCCGTTGCCCTGCGTTGGCGTATCGATGACAAGATCAATCTCGTGTCCGAGAATTAAATCCATCACATTCGGGGATTCCTGCGTAATTTTATTGACACGGCGTGCTTCCACCCCATGCTCCTGCAAATATTTTGCAGTACTTCTGGTAGCGTAAATCTTATAGCCTAGCGCTTCAAAACGCTTTGCCACACCGACAGATTCCGGCTTATCGGCGTCCTTGACCGTCATAATCATGCGCTTGTATTTCGGCAGCTGCACACCTGCGCCAAGAAACGCTTTGTAGAGTGCTTCATTAAAGGTCTTTGCGATTCCAAGACATTCCCCGGTGGACTTCATCTCCGGCCCAAGACTGATTTCCGCACCGCGCAGTTTCTCAAAGGAGAAAACCGGCATCTTGATTGCGATATAATCCGCTGCAGGCGCAAGTCCCGGCTCATAGCCCATGCCGCGGATGGTCTGTCCCATAATGATTTTTGCGGCAAGGTCAACAATCGGAATTCCGGTTACTTTGCTGATATACGGCACAGTTCTTGAAGAACGCGGATTCACTTCTATAACATAAATATCATCATTCATGTCAATGAACTGAATGTTAATCATACCGATGACATGCAGGGCCTTTGCAAGGCGCTTCGTATATTCAACCAGCGTATCCTTTGCTTTCTGCGAAATAGTATGCGCCGGATAAACGGAAATACTGTCTCCGGAATGCACGCCGGTACGCTCAATATGCTCCATAATTCCCGGAATCAGAATATCCGTGCCATCGCAGATGGCGTCCACTTCGATTTCTGTTCCCTGCAGGTATTTATCCACAAGAATTGGATGATCCTGCGCAATCGTATTAATGATTCCGATAAACTCGTCAATCTCTTCATCATTCCATGCAATCTTCATGCCCTGCCCGCCAAGCACATAGGACGGTCTGACAAGTACAGGATAACCGATACGGTTCGCCACTTCCTTTGCTTCTTCAGCGGTAAAGACAGTTCCGCCCGCAGCACGCGGAATTTTTGTTTCTTCCAGAATTTTATCAAACAGTTCCCTGTCCTCTGCGGCATCCACATCCTCCGCCTTTGTTCCCAGAATCGGAACGCCCATTTTCATCAGCGCCTCGGTCAGTTTGATTGCCGTCTGTCCGCCGAACTGGACAACCGCACCGTCCGGCTTTTCGATATTTACGATTGACTCCACATCCTCGGCTGTCAGCGGCTCAAAATACAGTTTGTCTGCAATGTCAAAGTCTGTGGACACGGTTTCCGGGTTGTTGTTTACAATTATGGTTTCCCAGCCTTCCTTTGCAAATGCCCAGGTACAGTGCACGCTGCAGAAATCAAACTCGATTCCCTGCCCGATCCGGATTGGTCCGGAGCCAAGTACAAGTACTTTCTTTGGCGGGTGTGTCTCTGCCGCTTCATTCTCGCTGCCGAACACACTGTAATAATACGGTGTTTCTGCTGCAAACTCTGCCGCACAGGTATCCACCATTTTGTATGCTGCCACGATTCCGTTATCATAGCGCATTTTTTTAATGTCATTCTCAGCTTTTCCGGTCAGGTCTGCAATCACGTTATCCGGAAATTCCATGCGCTTTGCTTCTTTTAACAGTTCTGTCGTCAGTTCTTCTTTTTTCAGACGCGCTTCCATCTCCACGAGAATCGCAATTTTATCAATAAACCAGCAGTCAATCATGGTAATTTCGTGTATCATGTCATAATCAAAACCACGGCGCAGTGCTTCTGCAATCACCCAGATTCTGCGATCGTCCACCACGGTAAGCTGTTTTTTAAGCTCCGCATCCGTCAGGTCTGAAAAGTCATAGGACAAAAGGCTGTCCACATGCTGTTCCAGGGAACGGATGGCTTTCATTAACGCACCCTCAAAGTTATCACAGATGCTCATGACCTCTCCGGTCGCTTTCATCTGCGTGCTTAACGTCCGTTTTGCCGTCAGGAACTTGTCAAACGGCAGACGTGGAATTTTAACCACGCAGTAGTCTAACATCGGCTCAAAGCTTGCGTAGGTTTTTAAGGTAATTGCATTTTTGATTTCATCAAGCGTGTATCCAAGTGCAATCTTTGCCGTCACTTTTGCAATCGGATATCCGGTCGCCTTGGACGCCAGTGCGGAAGAACGGGATACACGAGGATTTACCTCAATAACACAGTATTCAAATGTCTCCGGGTGCAGGGCATACTGAACGTTACAGCCTCCGGTAATCTTAAGCTCATTGATGATATTAAGCGCGGAGGTACGCAGCATCTGGTACTCCTTGTCGCCAAGTGTCTGGGAAGGGGCAACTACGATGGAATCCCCGGTATGCACGCCCACCGGATCAATGTTTTCCATGTTGCAGACGGTGATGCAGTTGCCCATGGCATCACGCATCACTTCATACTCAACTTCCTTCCAGCC
>CAYNOE010000429.1:0-2528 GCA_964398745.1 uncultured Lachnobacterium sp. | reverse complement strand
AAATTTGCTTCGCAAAGTGATTTGCGTAGGCAATGCCCTTTACAGGGCATTACATATAATAAAGTTATCAATCAGGCGGGTGCTTCCGATATAAACCGCAATGGCAACCAGCACGGAGCCTTCCAGTTTTTCAACCGGGGTAATGGTATTAAAATCCACCACGTCCACATAATCAATTTTTGCAAGCGGCTCTGTTTCAATCTCCGCTGTAATTGCCGCCTTAACTGTTGCTGCATCTGCCTCTCCAGATTCCACAAGAGCTTTTCCAATCTCTAAACTTTTGTGTAAAATCAGCGCTGCCTTCCGTTCTTTTTCATTTAAGTAGGTGTTGCGGGAGCTTTTTGCCAGACCGTCCTCCTCACGGATAATCGGACAGCCTACAATTTCCGTTCCAACATTTAAGTCCTTAACCATCCGCTTAATGACGGCAAGCTGCTGGGCATCCTTCTGCCCGAAGTAAGCCCTGTTCGGTGTTACGATATTAAAAAGTTTCAGCACAACGGTCTGTACCCCGCGGAAATGTGTCGGACGGCTTTTCCCGCAAAGCTCTGTGGTCAGACCATTCATATCCACATAGGAACAAAAGCCTTCTGTGTACATTTCCCCGGCTTCAGGATGAAAAATCAGATCCACTCCTGCGTCCTCACAGAGTTTTGCATCCTTGTCCAAATCCCTCGGATAGCTTGCAAAATCCTCGGACGGTCCGAACTGCATCGGATTGACAAAAATACTGACAACCACCCTGTCATTCTCACGGCGGGCAGCGTCAATTAAACTTTTGTGCCCCTCATGTAAATATCCCATGGTCGGTACAAGCCCTATGGAAAGACCATCCTGTTTCCATGCCTTTATCGTTTCCCTCATTTTACTGATTTCTTTATATATTCTCATTCTTTTCCTGTGCCGCAGGAAATACCCACGGCTTTCCTTCCATTCAAACTATTTAGTACAGCCGGTCAAGTACTGCTTCATCTATTTTAAAGGTATGTTCCTCTGCAGGATAAGTCCCCTCTTCCACTTCTTTTTTATATGCCTTAAACGCTTCCCGCATCTGCTCTCCAATCTGTCCGAAGTGCTTTACAAATTTCGGCTTCATGTTGGAATACATGGCAAGCATATCCTGATATACCAGAACCTGCCCGTCACAACCTGCGCCCGCACCGATTCCGATTGTCGGAATACTGATACTTTCCGTAATTTTTGTGGCTAATGCCTGCGGCACACATTCCAGAACCACGGCAAAAGCTCCCGCTTCCTCGACAGCCCTTGCTTCATCCAGAATTTTCTGTGCGGCTTCTTCCTCTTTTCCCTGCACCTTATATCCCCCGAACGCATTTACGGACTGGGGGGTAAGTCCCAGATGTGCGCAGACCGGAATTGAAGCATCCACGATAGCCTTAATCTGCGGACAGACTTCCTTTCCACCCTCCAGCTTAACTGCGTGTGCGTGTCCTTCCTTTACCAGCCGCCCTGCATTTACCACTGCATCGTACACGGACGTCTGGTAAGACATAAACGGCATATCCGTAACGAGTAAGGTATTGGTAATCCCGCGGGAAACTGCCGCGCTGTGATGAATCATATCCTCCATCGTGACCGAAAGTGTATTCTCATAGCCAAGCACCACATTACCGAGGGAATCTCCCACGAGAATCGCGTTAATCCCCGCCTCGTCAATCAGCTTCGCAGTTGAATAATCATAGGCCGTCAGCATGGTCAGCTTCTCTCCTTTTTGTTTTGCCTCCTGAAATGTAACAACTGTATTTTTCATTTTCTATTTCCTTTCCACCAATTTTTCCAGCAGTCCATAATCTTGTTTTGGATTTTTCTTTTGCGCAATCCGTACCAGCTGCTTTGCAAGTACAAGGTACAGTTCTGCCGTATCTTCATCCAGACTGGCAAGATGCTTTTCTACGGTGCTAACGTCATTCCGCTCCACCGGACCTGTCAGCGCACTGCTGCAGTCCTGCGCAATTACATTTTCCACATTTCCGCAAACCAGGGCCGCCGTTGCCTGCACAGCCTTTTTTCTTGAAAAACCACATTCCTCCAAAAGACGGTACCCACTGTCAAGCACAGCAATAACCTGATTGCTCAGCATACTGGCCGCCGCGTGGTATTTCGGCTTGGCATCCGCCTGAATCCGGCAGACCTCGTTTCCAAGCGAAGTAAGCAGCCCCGTTATGACCTCCGCGGCACGGTTTTGTCCCTCCACGGTAAAAAATGCATGATTCAATTGCTCATAAGATGAAAATCTGCTACTGAACGGTAACATCGGATGAACCGAACAACATGAAACCTCCATGTTTTCAGTTCCTGAAAATGAATCGGATGAAAGTGCGCCACTGCAATGACATATAATCTGATTCTTAAGCGGCAGCTCCTTTAACTGTTCCCATACGGGAACAATCTGCGTATCCACTGTCGTGATAAATATCATCTCCGAATCATCCGCCAGTTTCTGCAGATCCTCATAAAAAGCTGTCTTTGTAAACTCTGCGGCCTCTTTTGCTGCCGCATCATTTTTA
>CAYNOE010000428.1:0-2533 GCA_964398745.1 uncultured Lachnobacterium sp. | reverse complement strand
TCCACCAGTGAACGGATTTTATCACAGTAAGAAAATCCGTCTGTATCTGGCATCATAATGTCCAGTATAATCAGGTCGTATCTGCTTAGTTTATCAAGCGGAACCTGTGCGGCAGACGTATAGACGGTAACGAAATGTCCGTCTTTTTGCAGTCCGTTTTTCACAAGCTCTAAAATAGGCCGTTCATCATCAATCATAAGGATTGCTGCCATAGTGTCGTCTCCTTTCGCTGCCCTTTTAGTTTAGCATAATCCACAAAGGCAGAAAAGCTGTCATTTCCGTTTTGCGATATAGAAGCGGTTATTTATTTTTACTGCAACCGCTTCTGTTTTATCAGTACCATAAATCTCGTAAACATCTTCGTAAAACCATTGTTCCCGTTTCTGTCCGGCACTTTCCCCATACCAGTCGATTTTACTTAAATCTTTTTTGGGTAAAGGGCGTTTCGTTTCCGTATCAAATGTAACACTTTTTGCAAGAATATCAATGTAGCTTCCCAATTCATCATCTGATAAGGTATTAGACGATACCTGATAAACCGTCCCGCCACAAAGAAGCTGCGTTACATTTTCGGGATTAATTTCAAACCTGCCGCTCATAGACTGCTCTGTGTCCTTAAAGTCAAAGACGGTATCTGTGTCTTTGATATTTTCATTTATAACAGCTTTGTGATACCCTCCATTTACATCTACAATCAGATAATCGCCAGCGTCAGGGGCTGCATACACATTCAAAAACGGGATAATATAAGCAGCTTTAGGGGCTTTATCCGCTAAATCCGCCAACGTCCGAAAGGAAGCGGTTTCCATATTTTCCTGAAACAATACTTTTCCCGTTTCGTCTACTGCTGCAAGCTGCCGGATATATCCAATCCATTCCCCAAGTCCGTCATTAGCAACAGTATCCTCTAAAATCGTATAGCCGTTTCCTTTATAAACAAATTGTGTCACATTCTCTGTATTCAGACAACATTGTTCTTTGTTGCTGGAATACTCTTTGATTTTATCCTGTAGGGAGCATCCATAAAGAGAAGCGCACAAAGCAAAGGTAAACAGCAACATCATAAATATTCTGCATTTACTCATAATTTTTCCGTCCCTCCCAATGAGAAAACCATGTTAAGACAAGTAATAAACAGCCTATTGTCAGTACAGTCATCAATAACCATTCTGTCTTGTGGATTAAAATCCTGTTGCGCATAATATCCTCTACCCACTCCATTGACCAGGCAAAAGGAATATACCGCCATATGCCTCTTAGTTCGATATTGCTATACAAAATATCCTGCAGGCTTTCAAATACGCCGCAGAACAGAGAGATACCAAGACCAAATTTAAAACTAAGAAACAAGTGAAAGATATAAATAATTAAATTGTAAAACGCCATTCCTGCGGCTGCCAGTGCCAGCGTTCCAGGCTGTACAATATCAGCTGTCCCCATAAGAGAAATTCCAAACATAAAGAATACAAACAGACCAAACAGTGCAAATATTCCCATACTGTATAAAACGGCTAATTTTGCAAGCATAATCCCCGGCCGGTTAGGTACTGCAAGTAATGTCTGAAAGTGGGAAGCCTTTTCTTCCAGCATAATATTTAAACCAACAACAACACTTATCAGTAAAGGGAAAAAAGTTGCCGTAATCTCTAAAATGAGTTTGAGCTTTTTATCACCTGCTGTATTGCTGTACATGGAGTAGTAAGCAATAAATAGCAATGCACCTGTAAGCGGCAGACAAAAATGGATTGCTGCAAATGGTGTATGCTTCACTTTCACCAGTTCAGAATGAACCGCGCCAATAACGTTCATTTATTTTACCTCCCATCTTTGAACATCCGCTCATGCAAAATTTGCCGGGCCGTACATCAAAGATGTACGACAGTCAGCAAATGAGCGGATGCTGCATGTCAAGTTTTCATAGAAAACTTGACACAACCTTTAAAAAATCCCTTGCGTTAATAAAAGATAAAACAACAAATAAAATCATTGACAATAGGATGGAAACAGGAATATTAACAGAAAAGCCGCAGCTTCCCAAATAAGTCCCATTTAACTGAATCCCCATAAGAGGCTCTGCCAGTTTTGCCGCCCAGCAATATGGTACGAACCACCATGCTGTTGCCGGAGAAATAATATTGCTGATGGAGATAAGCATTGCCAGAAATACCGCTGCAACAAGCAGCTTTTCAATCAGGATTATACTTTTCGCTGTTTCAAATTTTAAAAGGTTCACAGGCATTGAAAATACGGAATAGTATTTTCCCGCATTTTCTTCTTTTTTGTGTGACAAAGAACACAGGATTGCGATTGCCCCCGGAAGCAAAAACGAGTACCACCAGTACAGAGTCATGTACTGGTAACCGGTAAACCCACCGATAAGCCATGCAAGGATAGCCGTGGTGAATGGAATGATGAAAAGCAGTTTGTTTGATATTGTTCTTTTGAATTTTAAATGTTCTGATTTCAAATAGTTCATGTTTTGTACCATGCCGCAGGCGTGGTGCCATTTGTGACGCGCTTTTCTGCGGCACAA
>CAYNOE010000427.1:0-2550 GCA_964398745.1 uncultured Lachnobacterium sp. | reverse complement strand
TTCCTTTTTTTCTGGTAATTTTCTCCTTTCTTTTCATTATACCGGTTATTTTTATTATGACGGGGCCTGATCAGGCATTTTTTGCCGAAACCAATTAAATCCTGCCGGTTTTCCTTCATAAGCGCCTCATAAACAAGGTCATAGTTTTTGGGATTCCGGTACTGGATTAAGGCGCGCTGCATTGCTTTTTCATGTGGGTTTGTGGCAACATATACCGGCTTCATACTGCGGGGATCCAGCCCAGTATAATACATGCAGGTCGAAATTGTGGACGGTGTGGGATAAAAATCCTGCACCTGTTCAGGCATATAGCCAAGGTCGCGCAGATACTCCGCCAGCTCAATGGCTTCTTTTAAGGTTGAACCGGGATGGGAGGACATTAAATAAGGCACAAGGTACTGTTTTTTGCCCAGTTTCTGGTTCATTTTTGTATAAGCGTCCACAAATTTCCGGTAGACCTCCACACGGGGCTTTCCGAGCAGGTCTAAAACTGCATTGCTGATGTGCTCCGGTGCGACTTTTAACTGTCCGCTGACATGGTGTTCGCACAGCTCCCGTAAAAAGGTATGGTCCCTGTCATACATTAGATAATCAAAACGGATGCCGGAGCGGATAAATACTTTTTTTACCTTTGGCAGGCTCCGCAATTTCTGTAATAAAGAAATATAATCCCTGTGATCCACCTTAAGGTTTGGACAGGGGGATGGAAACAGGCACTGCCTGTTTGGACAGGCTCCCTTTGTCATCTGTTTTTTGCATGACGGGGCGCGGAAATTGGCTGTCGGTCCCCCGACATCATGAATATAGCCCTTAAAATCCGGATCGTCTGTTATTCGTTTTGCTTCTTCAATAATGGATTCATGGCTTCTGGTCTGGATAATCCTGCCCTGGTGGAACGTCAGGGCGCAGAAACTGCAGCCGCCAAAGCAGCCCCGGTTGCTGACCAGTGAGAATTTCACCTCACGGATAGCCGGAATTCCGCCTGCTTCTTCGTAAGACGGATGATAATTCCTCATATATGGCAGGGAATATACCGCATCCATTTCTGCTTCGGTAAGCGGTTTTGCCGGAGGATTCTGCACGACAAACGTACTGCCGCCGTAAGGTTCCATAAGCCGTCTGCCCGAAAACGGGTCCGTATTACAGTACTGGATATAAAAGCTTTCGGCAAAACGCCGTTTGTCTGTTTTAATTTCATCATAATCCGGCAGTTTTATGGCATCCACCATTTCAGGATTTTTTGTCTTATAAACCGTTCCGTCAATATAGGTAATATCTTTTATGGGAATTCCCGCGTTTAATGCATCCGCAATTTCCACGATACTCCGTTCCCCCATCCCGTAGGAAATCAGATCGGCGCCGGAATCCAGCAGGATGGAACGCTTTACCTTATCGGACCAGTAATCATAATGCGAAAGCCTCCTTAAACTGGCTTCGATTCCCCCGATAATAATGGGAACTGTTTTATAAGTATGGCGGATTAAATTACAGTATACCACCGTTGCATAATCCGGCCGTTTGCCCATAACGCCGCCCGGCGTATAGGAATCGTTTTGTCTCCTTTTTTTTGAAACAGAATAGTGGTTTACCATGGAATCCATATTTCCGGCGGAAACCAAAAATCCAAGGCGCGGCACACCAAGAACAGATATGGAAGCGTCATCTTTCCAGTCGGGCTGCGCAATAATCCCGACTGAATAGCCTTTTGCTTCCAGAAGCCGCGAAATAATGGCATGACCAAACGAGGGATGATCCACATAGGCATCCCCGCAGACATAAACAAAATCAAGCTGCGAAATCCCGCGCTCTGCCATATCCTGTTTTGAAACTGGAAGATACCCCTCGTACATACATTCTCCTTTATTGTGGTAAACTGTTTTTTACACAGGATTCCTTTTTCAGTGAAGATATTTCCTTTTCCGTCAGACGCCTGTATTCGCCTTTTTTTAGATTCCCCAGCGTCAGGGAGCCAAAGGACAGCCGTTTTAAGTATAAAACCGTGCAGCCTACGGCAAGAAACATCCGTTTCACCTGGTGAAACCGTCCTTCATAAATTGTAAGCTCCGCCCCGTAAAAAGTCGCATTCTCCCGTTTTTCTTCCGGCAAAATAACCAGTTTGGCAGGAAGCGCTATCTTTTCATCCCCGATATCCACACCGTTTATAAAGATGCTTACTGCTTCTTCTGGCACCGGACAGTCAAGGACTGCATAATATGTTTTTGACACATGGTATGCCGGACTTAACAGTCGGTGCCCCAGTTTTCCATCGTTTGTAATTAAAAGCGCACCTTCTGTATCCTTATCCAGTCTCCCCACCGGAAACAGCCCTTTTTGCTGAAAGTCCGGGAAAAAATCCATTACGGTCTGAAAGTCCCTGTCTGTTTTTGCAGTGACACAGCCTGCCGGTTTGTAAAACAGATAATAGGAAAACTGTTCGTAATGAATCTGCTTTCCGGCATGGCAGATGATATCGGTATCCGGATTTATTTTCTGTTCTGGTTTTTGGACCGGCTGATTATTTACCGTGATTTTATTTTGTTTTATCTCTTT
>CAYNOE010000426.1:0-2560 GCA_964398745.1 uncultured Lachnobacterium sp. | reverse complement strand
GGCATCCTCCTTGGTATCAATGGTCATCTGCAGAAGTCCGCCCGTAATATTGATGTTCTTGGTGAACGACTTCTTGTAGCCCGCTGCCTTTACTTCAGCCAGGCCTCCACAGAGCATCACTGCCGCCATGCAGAACGCGAATGCCAGTCCCATTACTTTTTTTAATGTTTTTTTCATAATTTTACCTCCGCTGGTTTATTATTACTACATTATAGCCGTTTTTACACTGGATTTACGAAACGGGCGCGAATGGTAATTATATGGTGTGAATGGTATGCAAAAACTTTATCTGATGCCGTATTCAAGGAAAAGCTTTTCCCTGTAATTTGCATCCATCAATACCCGCTTCTGTTCGTCCGCACGGTTCTCCTGATCCAGAATCAGCAGCAAACGGGCAAGTTCTTCCTGTCCTTCCGCTCTGCCCTGTTCCCTTCCTTCTTCCCTGCCTTCTTCCCTTCCTTCTTCCCGGCTGTCCTCACGTTCCAGCATAAGCTGCCGGTCAAATGTATAATCCAGTTTCATCACCTTTACCACCTCCGTGCGGTGTGTTATAAGAAACTCCCGCAGTACATTTTCTTCCACACACCGGTCTATCGCCATCTCAATGGCATGCTCCAGTTCCTCATTCCCGGACTCCCTGTGAAATGCCCGTACATAATCCACAAAAACCATGTACTCCCTTAAAAAAGAACACTTCTCCATAAGTTCCCTGTTTTTTCCGTGGTTAATGTTGTACACCCTGCAGACAAGCTCTATCTGCGGATTCTCCACCGGATGTACAAAGGCGTCTGACAGCCTTAAATCATACTGCTCCGGCTGTTTCTCCTCCCCGTTGTAAAACACCGCGAAGTGCGGCGTCGGGATTTTTACCAGCCTGCGCCCGTAGATATTTTTGTTTTTTATCATGTGCTCCAGGGTAACTGAAAAATATACCAGGCTGCGGACCGGCATGTTGGGACACACACTGGACTGGTGCTCGTAAATACTTAAGTTCATGTCCAGCACAAAGGATGCATCATTATGCACCGTCAGCGAAATCCCCCTGTCCAGCACACAAATCTCCACCATGTCCGGGTCGGCATAATCCGAATTGTTCACCGCGTTATAAAGATCCAGCGCATTTTTTCTGTCCTCCATCAGCATACTGAAAACATCACTTTTGTACTCCCTGTTTCCTGTCATAATTATTTTCCTCCTTAAATGTGAAAAACCATTGCAGAGAAAAATACCAGAAAACCAGAACCGGCTTATGTCCTGCTTCCTCCATTAATTCCCTGCCTTAGTTTTTTATAATGGTAATCTCAAGCATGAATTTTCAGGATCTGCAGTTTAATAGGGTTCTATGAAATGAAAATCCGGATATACGGCTTATGCCGTACCAGTATGAAAACAATGCTCTATCTTAATTGTAACATCCGCACGGCAAAAATTCAACAAATCTTTTCAAAATAAAAGCAATAAAGTAACTATTCATCCTTCAGCCGAATAGTTACCAATAAAAAGTCCGGGGCGCATACCCCGGACTGTCCGCAGTTATTTTCGCTGCACTTAAATCAAGGCTGGTAATTGTTGCCCACATCGATTCAAGCGATGTACAACCCTCCAGTTTGGCAGATTATCCGCCGGTTTGTTTTTTACTGTAACTTGCAGGTATATTTTTTCTTTGCAACCTTAGCGGTAATGGTTGCCGTTCCTGCTGTAAGCGTCACCTTTGTTTTATTCAGTTTTGGAGCTGCGGCTGCTGCCCATAATGAACTACAGCACTGATGCCTGTACACTACTGATTGTCTTTTTTCCGTCTGCCGTCTTAATCTTAACTGTGACATCCACCGGACTATTACCATTGTTCCAGATAACAACCCTTGTCGATGACTTTGACTTTATCTTTACCTTTACCGTTGCTTCTTTTTTATCCGGCGTAATTTGGTCAATCACTGAAACCTTTTGGGCGTAATTGTTCGGATTTTCAGGGACTCCGATTGTGAGGTCTAAATTTTCATCCTCGCTTTTGGTGCTGATGGTAAATTCCATCTTTGCATTCTCTTCAGTCGCAAAAAGCCTAAGCTGCAACTGTTTGCCTGCTTTAATCGTCTCATTCACAGTCTTTTTACTTGCCACCGCCGGTTTTACATCAATCCGGCAGCTCCAGTTCCCGCGCATTTCTCCTTTTTTTGTCTTGACAACAATACTAATGGACGTCCTGCCCTCTTTCTTTGCCTTGACCTTACCCTTTTTGGAAACGGTGGCAATGGATTTGTCATTGCTTCTGTAAGTCACTTTCAGCCCGCCGCAGTTCTTTAGGACAATCTTTTTGCTTTCCCCCACACGCAGCGTCAGGCTATGGTCCTTAAGTGCCGGTCCGTTATATCCAGCGCCAAGCAGAGTGAGTTCCTGCTTTGCGGCGGATTTAAAATCATTCGCCTGTGCCGGGACTGCGGACAAACTGAGCGTAAGCGCCGCTGCCAGAATTACTGCTCCTAATTTTCTTAACTGTTTCATATTGTTTCTCCTAGTATAATAATGGTGTAGTCAAGAAGGACTACTGGTTAATAGTTACAAA
>CAYNOE010000425.1:0-2562 GCA_964398745.1 uncultured Lachnobacterium sp. | reverse complement strand
ATTGTACCAAGTCGCTAGCGCGACGGCTAGCCCCAGTTACAATTATTTTTGCATTACTTTAAAATAAAAATAGCAGTTTTTGTATATTTGCTGTATTGTTAAGTTACCACACCAAACAAAAACACAAATACCGCCAACTGCTATGCTTATGTTATCATTTTTTTTCCAACTTAACAATCAAATATTTAATTTTTTTATTCGTCCCCCTCCCCAAATGATTGTTTGTCTCATTTTCATTACATTCAATTATTTTAAGGAGGTTCCACTATGGACAAATATTTTAATCTCTACCGTGAGATGATTTCACTCCGCGGGCTTACTAACCATACCCTGAATGGATATTCTACTTACATTCGCAGCTACCTTGATTATCTTCAAAACATCCTTCACAAATCACCAGAAGATATTTCCTGGCAGGAACTCCGCGATTACATCAAATGGCTTCAGAAGGAACGTAATCTTGCTGACCGTACCATCAACTGTGCCATTTCCCAGCTTCGCTTTTTTACTATCTATGTCTTACATAAACCCTGGGATAACAACCAGCTTCCCATGCGCAAATTTGATGAATATCTTCCTTTTGTTCCTTCCCAAAAGGAAACCTTTGAATTTATTAACACTATTCCTGATATCAAACAAAAGGCTATGATTGCTTTGATGTATTCCTCCGGTCTCCGCATTGGCGAAGTCTGCCGTCTCCGTTATGAAGACATCAACCGGACTGCTATGAAAGTCCATATTCAACATTCCAAAAACAGACAGGAGCGTTTTGCACCTCTTTCCAAGTTTGCCCTCGATATTCTTACCCGTTACTGGTTCGAGTATGGCAGGCCCATGGAATGGCTGTTCCCAAAGCAGACAGATCCTTCCAGACCGATTGATACCTTTTTCCTGTCCCGCCATATTCATGAACACGAAGAACGTCTCGGCTGGCCAAAACGCATCACCTGTCATTCCTTCCGTCATGCCCTTGGTACACATCTTTATGAAAACGGAACGAATTTGCTGGCCATTAAAGCGATTCTTGGCCATAAATCATTGAATTCCACTACCATCTATGTTCATTTAGCGGACACCTCATTTTCTGATGTAGTAAATCCTCTCGACAGGATGGGAGGTGCTGCCAGTGAATAGTTCCAAAATCCAGCAGATTTTTTCAAATGGCTGGGACGATTACTGCAGGCATTTCCAGCCATCGGAAGAACAGGTAAAAGCCGCTTACTGCATTATGAATTGTAAGTCCGGGGCATTTGGTTACCACATCAGCAGATGCGAAAAATGCAGCCATACTGACTTTCATGCCAACTCATGCCGCAACCGCAACTGCCCGAACTGCCAGGCAGTCCTGAAAGAGCTTTGGATTGACAAACGCCGCAGTGAATTGATTGATGCCGGCTACTTTCATGTGGTCTTCACCATCCCTGCACAGCTGAACCCCCTTGTCTATGCCAATCAGAAACTGTTGTATTCCCTGCTTCACAGATGCTCCGCCGAGACACTTTTAGAGCTGTGCGAAAATAAAAAGTATCTCGGGGCAACACCCGGAATCATCCAGGTCCTGCATACCTGGGGACAGGAATTAAACTACCATCCCCATATACACTGTATTGTATCCGGCGGCGGACTGACCAAGACGAAAGATTTGAAACTGTGTACCAGCCGTTTTCTTGTCCACGTTGAACCTCTGGTTAAAAAATTCCGTGGAAAGTTTTTGTCTTATTTACAACAATACTACAAAGAAAACAAAATACATTTCTCGAAATCCTGTCAGAAACTTCGTAATCATTATCACTGGAACGAATTCAAAGACAGGCTTTATTCCACTGATTGGAATGCCGAAATCAAAAAAACCTTTAACGGCAACGGCAATGCCATGGAATATCTTGGCCGGTATGCCAACCGCATCGCGATTACCAACACAAGAATTCTCCATGTGTCAGAAAATGAGGTCTCTTTCAGGGCAAAAGACTATAAAACCGGCGGTCAGAACACAGTTACCATTTCCTGTGTGGAATTCATCCGCAGATTTATGATGCATGTTTTGCCCTGCGGATTTCAAAAAATTCGTTATTATGGTTTTTTGAACAACCGCTGGAAGTCAAAAAATCTGGCAGTCATTTTTCGCATCCAGGGGCACCGCAGGTTCCAGTCCATGCTTTCTGGACTTTCTATGGAAGAAGTGCTTTTGAAAGTCTGGAATTACAACATCCGGACCTGTCCGGTCTGCGGTTGCTGTAACAGCATGCGTCCCAGCGGGAGAACCTATGCTTTGAGAAACTAAAGCAGTACAAACTTTATATTTTTCAAAAAGTTTCCCCCCGGAGGCTTATTTGTCGTGCAATAAAACGCCACAATATAAGATTGAAAATGCTAAAACGGCTATTTTCCGATCTTGGCCCATAAATATTTCTCCTCCGGTGATTTATACAATCCCCATATATACCTGCTAAGTTTCCGCAACTTGGTACAATTATGAAGAATCACATCTTGAGCAACCGACTAATACAACTCAGTTGCTCTTTTTTGCTCAATCTGTGATACTTCACTTAAGTATTATAACAC
>CAYNOE010000424.1:0-2573 GCA_964398745.1 uncultured Lachnobacterium sp. | reverse complement strand
GCCCATGTGTTTTATGCGCTATCAAAAGTTTCTGCGAAAATTCCACCCGGGGATTTTTTCAGATAATAAAATAACATATTTTTTGGTCACCGCCGTACGGAAAATATTCTTGACACTCTTCTTCATCTGTGATATTGTAAATTTGTGCAATTTATTAAATGCAGCATTTTTAATTTGGAGGGACTAAACATGAACCATGAACTTTCAGCCAATAATTACAATGCTTTAAGTCTGCCGGACGAAATTGGAAATAGCACTGTTAATGAACTTATGAGGCATCCGGATACGGATGTGATCAAACACGGTAACAGAGTATCCCTAAGACGCCGCTCTGAATACGGCGTCGCCACCCTTGAATTTACCTCATACGATACAGGACGGCGAACCGCAAAAATGTCATCCGTTCCAAATCGAGAACGAAAGAAGGATTTTACTGAAGACATCATAGCCATGAAACAGGATGGCATGCGTCAGAAAGATATTGCCTTTGAACTCGGAATCTCAGAATCGTATGTCAGTCGGATATTACGCCAGAAAATCTAAAAGAGAGAGCCCTTGTAAGGGCTCTTTCCGATATTCAGACATACTAAAATTCTGTAAACCAAGCTTTCAATTCCTCTAAGAATTTCTCAATATCATTTTCGTCACCAGATACATAACAATGCATAACTCCAGACGATGTCAGCACAATTTCATCTGTAGCCATGTCAGTGATCGTTAATATTGGACTCACTGTCGCATCATATGACAAATTGTACTTATCCGCAAGAATTGCAATCGTATTTGCATCTTCCCTCCGATTATCATATTTTGGTAATTTGATCCTTAATTCTCTCATAATGAAAACCTCCTTGATTAAAATTTATAATTATCTGTTTCATAACAGACGTTGTATTTTTTTGCGCTATCAAAAAGTTCTGCAAAAATTCAGTCCCAGAATTCCGAAAAGGCAAAGTCCATGTAGGACCTGCCTTTTTAATTCAGTCATCTTTTTTGCCCGCTTCGAGTAATAACATTATCATACCAATAATGATACAGATACACCCTAATACTGTCATAATAATCACCTCTTTTCATTAGAGGCATTGTGATTGACGCGTAAAAAGGGAAAAGCCCTTGCGGGCTTAATCCGTTGTGTAAATTCTTTTTTCCTCTGAGTCTGGTATACTCAAATAATCAAATACCCTTACAACATTTACTCTCAGCGTTTCCCATCGTTTATCAGAACATATAAACCGAATGAACCACTTACTATCATTCCCGCAATATTCTATTATCATATCCGATATCATCTTATCGCTAGTCTGAATTGTTTTTAATGTGTCCATCACTTGTTCTTCGTACACCAATAACTGATGCCGCCTGTAAATAAATCTGCTTAATATTCCCATATACATACACCATCCTTTCATAAAGGAACATGTAAGTATCGCGCAAAAAGAAAGAGCCCTTGTCAGGACTCCTCCTCCGATGCAAAGCACTCTCTCATAAAATCGATGCCTTCCTGTTCATATCCCATTTCCAATAACTCCTCGTCCGTAAACTCTGAAATATGGGTTTCAAACCATCGCTTCATCGCACTCATAAGTATCACACTCCTTTCATAAAGGCCGATGTGATTACCGCGCAACATCGCTCACGCTCTTGCCTCGTCCAGCAGCCAGAAAAATCGTCTGTATAGCTCATAATATACATCCTTGCTGCATGGAATATTCTCTTTCATTCTGAGAATATCATAGGAAATCCCCCTTGTAACACCTTTTAAAATATAAACTCCCAGAACCGCATCTGTCTCCATAGCTACGAGCTCCACCATTCCGATACGCTCTGAGAAATAAGCCATCTTCTCGGCACATCTGGCTGTCGGATCATCTATCTCCCCTGTAAAAATAAATTCTTTGACAGGACGCCCATTTACTCCCATCAGCATAGCCCTCATTTTCTTCCATGCCGGATACTGAAGACAAAAATGTTTCAATTCATAGTAACGCTGTTTCGGAATCCAATACGGATTTTTTTTTGACAGTTCTGCCCGCAATGTTGTACTCATCTTGTTTTCTCCTTTCGATTAAACGGTTCATTTCTATCTGATTTCTAATCTAGGTTAAAATATAATCCTATGATTGTAAAAACAAAGTCGGTGGAATTTTGGCAAAAAAAATAAGACCGGGACTCTCGTCTCGATCTTAGTCCTGTTTACTTGTAGTTTTCGTCGCATCCGCCATGTTGGCACCAACTCCGGCATTCCGGATAGGTAGAAAACCCGCACACCACACACAAATCGCTATGACGCCCATCGTCCGGAAATTCTTCTTTTCTTGTGGTATGCTTGAAATATCCTCCGTCATCAGTCTCGATAAATTCACTTCTTGTAATCTGTATGGTCTTTGTTTTCATCCGCGTATTCTCCTTTCGCCGTTATCAGTTTACCACATCTTTTGAAAAACTTAAAGGGCAAGTTACACCCTTTAAGCTTCGGACGGCCGTGATATCTACGAAATCAATATCCGGTATTTCTCCTCAATCAACGCTGCTTGCTCGTCCGATGCATCTACCCTGATCATGTACTCGAC
>CAYNOE010000423.1:0-2574 GCA_964398745.1 uncultured Lachnobacterium sp. | reverse complement strand
ATCGGAGCAGCCAACAACGATGGTGCTCACGGTGTAGTATCTGTCCTGAGGAGCCACGGGGCCGGGGTTGACAGGCTCTCTGGGGGTGTCGTTGCTGGTGAAGGCAACGTAGATTCTGTGGTTCTCGTGGAAGCCGGTGGGGAAGGTGTACTCGGTGACGTTGAGCAGATCGTCGCGGACTGCGCCGTCAACCACAACGCGGGACACATAGTAGCCCTCCTTGGGGGCCCACTTAACGGTGGCAGGGAAGCTTTCCTTGGTTGCCAGGGTGCCGGCCTCGTCCATGGCGACGGTGCCCTCATCCTTTTTGACGACCTCAGCGGTGCCGTTGCCGTTGGTGCTGGCGTTTACGGTGAAGTAGCGGTCATAGCAGAGCTTCAGGGACAGGGCGGGAGAGCCGGAGACCTTGCCCTCCAGGACGTTGTTAGCGCTGTCGGCGTTGAACCAGTACTGCACGCCGTCAACCTCGATGGTGCTGAGCTTGTCGGCTTCCTTGACCTGGACCTGGGTCTCGGTGGTGTCGGAATAGGTCTTGCTGACGCCGGGAACCTTGGTGTAGATAAACTCGCCGTTCTTGTCCACCTCGCCGGAGTTGATGTAGTAATCAACGGTGTACTTGGTGTCGTTCTTGGGGGCCCACTTGGCGACGAAGCTGTGGTTTGCCTTGACGATGAGATTCTCGCCGCCCTTGTACTCGGTGGTGCCCATGCTGCCGTCGTCGTTCTTCTGGAACCAACCCTCAAAGGTGTAGCCGGTGCGGGAGGGCTTCATAAAGGTATCGTACTTGGTGGCGGTGGCGGTGTAAGCCTGGTCGTTGATGGTGCTGCCGCCGTTGGAGTCAAAGCTGACGATGTACTTGCTGGTGTCCTGCTGCCACACGGCGTAGACTGTCATGTCGCGGGCGGGCATGGTGGGCACCTCGACGGTGGCGTGGGAATAACCGGTAGCAAGCTTGAATATCTTGTCAACGCTGTTGCCGCTGTCCACGGACCAGCCGCGGAAGAAGTAGCCGGGCCTGCTGGGAATGCCGCGGCCGTCAGCGGGGATCTTGAGGGTGGAGAGGCTGGTGCCGAACTTGATGCCCTCAATGCTCTTGACGTTGCCGGCGGAGCCGCCGTTGGGGTTGAGGCGCAGGGTGTACTCGCCCTCTTTCCACTGGGCAACCAGATAATAGGTGTCGCGGGTGATGACATCCTTGCCTTCTTCGTCTTTCGCGTTCTTTTCAACCGTGGCAAGCTGGGTGCCGATGGTCTCCAGATTGCCTGCAGTGTTGATATAGCCGTTGTTTGCGGCGTTGGCCGCGTCGCCGGACTTGAGGAGCTTCCAACCCTGGAAGGTGTAGCCCTCGCGCTGAACCTGAACATCCTGAGCTTCAACCTTGCCGAGGATGCTGGCGCCGGAGACGACCTGATATTCGCTGCTGTCAAGCTGGCCCTGGGCGGTGGCAATCTTGCCGCCGTTGGCAAGGTAAATCATCTTGGCGTAGTCTCTGGAGTAGCTGGGGCGGACGATGATGACATTGTCCACGGGGTCGGGAGTGGTGCCGGGGGTTACGGGCACGCCGCCGGGAGTGGTCCAGCCGGAGAAGAACTCGTTGTCGGGGTCGTCGGGCTCGGGGACATCCTCATCGGGAGGCAGAACCACGATGGGCTTCTCGCCGATGACGTAGTACTCGTCGATGGGCTTGCCGTCGGGGTCCTCAACACGGACCAGGGTGGGCTGGAACACGGCCTTGCTGCCCACGTTGTCGCACTCGTCGCGGACCCACACAACCACGGGGTCCAGGCTGTCGACGGTGACGTTGAAATCAAAACTGTGCTGGGCAAAGGGGAGCTCTATCCAATCGTCCTCGGTGGGCTTTGCATTCTCGTCGTTGGTGACCCAGTAGGCCGCAACGCCGGAACCGCGGCCGTCGCTGAGGAAGGTGATACCGTCTTCATCGATTCCTTCGCCGGTGTCGGTGAGGGTGATGGTGGCAGTGTCGCGGGAGGTGTTTTTGCCGGTGATGTTGGGGAACTCGTTATCGAGGAATGCGGTTATGTAAGTGGAGAAGTCCTTGGACTCGTTGCCCTTGTTGTCGGTGACAACCAGGGTCATGGTATAGCGGCCAACCTTGCTGTCCTTGGTGAATACGTAATCATTGAACTGGCTGGGGTCGGTGACGGTCTGGGTGCTGACAACCTTGTTGTCGGGGTCGGTGACGGTGAGGACCCACTTGCTGAGTTTGCCGTCTTCGCCGGAGAGAGTGCCAATCTTGGATTTGTCCACGATGTTCACGGGGACGGACTCCTTGGAGTTAACCAGGTGCTGAAGGTGGATGGTCATCATCTGCTCATTTTCGGTTCTGGCATCCTTGATGTAGAAGTTTGCCAGGGGCAGCTGAGACTCAACTGTTTCGGGAATGAACTTAACGCCGTCTCTGTGGTTCTGCGCGATATACTGAGCGATGAGTTCAACATACGCGTCGCCGGAAGCATAGAAGCCGTTGCCGGAGCCCAGGCCCTGGTGGTTGACCTTGCCCTCGGTGCGGATGCTGTCGGTTACGATCTGGCCGTCATCGGTGTTGGAGATGTA
>CAYNOE010000422.1:0-2588 GCA_964398745.1 uncultured Lachnobacterium sp. | reverse complement strand
TATCCCGTAGGGATATGACCCGGCAAATTTGGAATGGGCTGATGTTCAAAGGAGGGTAAAAAGTTGAGAAAACATAAAACAAAACAGGCAGTTTCCATGATGCTGGCAGCTGCCATGCTGTCAGGATATGCCTGCAGTAAGGTTTCAGGAAAAGAGGGCAGCAAAACTGCTGTAACAGAAAATGCTGCGGACGTGGATACAAAAAATGCATGTAATATTACGCTGTCGGGGAATTCTGTAAAAATAAGCGGAAAAGGTGCCAAGGAGAAAGACAGTGTTATCACAGTCACGGAAAAAGGCACGTATGTTATAAGCGGGACACTGGATGAGGGGCGGTTGGTAGTAAATGCACCGAAACAGGAGGTTACCCTTGTGCTGGAAAACGCAGATATTACCTGCTCATACGGGAGCCCGATTTATGTGTATAAATCTTCCCTTACCACAGTATGTCTGGCAGAAAAAACCGACAATTATCTTACGGATGGCAGCACTTACACCTTTGATGACAGCCTGTCCTCACAGGCGGACGATGAGCCGAATGCCTGTCTGTATTCTAAATCCGACCTTACGGTTACGGGAAGCGGAAGTCTCACAGTGAATGCCAGCTATAACAACGGAATCACAAGCAAGGATATTCTGAATATTGAATCCGCTTCCCTAACCGTGACTGCTGTAAACCACGGAATAAAAGGAAAGGACGGCTGTACCATAAAAGATGCAGATATCAGCGTAACAAGCCAGAAAGACGGTATCCATACAGAGGCGGATCTTGTGATTGCAGGCGGAAATTATCAGATTTCATCAGGTGATGACGGAATGCATGCGGATAAAAACGTGCAGATTACAGATGGAACCATTCAGATTGAAAAATCCAATGAAGGGATTGAAGGGGAAACAGTTGATATATCCGGCGGTACCATTGAAGTAACAGCCAGTGATGACGGTATTAATGCAGCAGGAGACAGCGGGGCAGAGCAATACATTAATATATCCGGCGGAAAAATTACAGTGGATGCATCCGGTGACGGACTTGACTCAAATGGAAACCTGACGGTTTCCGGCGGCGAGGTGTATATCAGCGGGCCGGAGAATGGAAGAAACAGCGCCCTGGATTATGACGGAACCGCAATTATAACGGGCGGTACTGTAATTGCAGCTGGTTCCGACGGAATGGCACAGAATTTTGGGGAGGACAGTACGCAGGGAAGTATTCTGCTGAATTTTGATTCATTCTCGAATGAGGAAATTTCTGTAACGGATTCTTCCGGTAAAGTTCTGGCAGAATATAAACCAGTCAGAAGCTATAACTGTGTGGTTGTAAGCTGTCCGTCCCTTACGAAAGGGAATACTTATACGGTAAATGCATGCGGGCAGTCTGAGTCAGTTACACTTGATAACCTGATTTATGGAAATTCCTCCGGAGCAGGCGGCAGAGGAGGGCATCCGGATGGGATGAATCCGCATGACGGGTCCAAAAAGCCAGGTGATTTTACACCGCCGAACGGGGAAACTCTGCCGGGTAATGGCAGGCGTCCGGATAATGGTAATCCGCCGGATGATTCCAAAATGCCTGACGGACTACAGCCGCCCGATGGAACAATTCCCGAAGAAACTACAGATTCAGGTGATAAAGTATAAAGTAACAGTTCAGAATTTTTTACAGATAAATTAGTTGACATTGTCCATTAAATAGGTTATAGTAAAAATGTGGACAATGTCAACTTTTTTTGAGACAGAGGCAATATGGACAAATTTGAAAAAACAGTCAATGAAATAAGAAAATTCAATCGCTTTTATACAGTAAACATGGGATTTCTTAATTCAGACTACCTTAATATGGAATATTCGATAGTAGAAACAAGGATTCTGTTTGAGATTAAGATGAACGGAACATGTATGCAAAATGAAATTGCAAAAACATTACATATAGACAAAAGTTATTTAAGCAGGATTATCAAACGTTTTTATAAGGGCGGTCTTGTCGAAAAAGATAAATCCAAAGAGGATAAAAGGGCAACGTTTATTACACTGACTGAAAAAGGAAATACAGAAACAGAAAAATTAATTGAACTGACAAATCATCAGATCAGGGACCAGATTAGTAAACTGGATTCTGAGGAATGTGATAAGCTGTGCAATGCAATGAATACTGTGATATCAATTTTAAGAAAAGGGGAATAAAAATGAAGATTATACCATTTGAAGAAAAGTACAGGCAGGATTTTATTAATTTTAACACAGACTGGATAGTTTCAAATTTTGGGTTTCTGGAAGAACATGATAAAGAGACTTTTGAAAAAATTGATGATGAGATGAAGTCAGGAGCCATGATTTTTTTTGCTGTTGAAAATGGTATAGCGCTCTCAACCTGTATGGCAATGCCGATGGAAGGTACAACATGGGAATTATGTAAGCTTGGCTCTAATAAAAATGTTCCCCATAAAGGTGCTGGAAGTGCAGTTTTTGAAGAGGCAATGAAGTGGGCATTAAACCATGGTGCCAAGAGGCTTTTTATTCAGTCAAACAGCAGATTAAAGCCAGCCCTGCATATTTATAAAAAATATGGTTTTAAAGAAATTGAGCTTGAA
>CAYNOE010000421.1:0-2590 GCA_964398745.1 uncultured Lachnobacterium sp. | reverse complement strand
GGTTTGTGTGAAATTTTCAAGGTACTATATGCGGTCTATTCGACCCCAACATCATGGTATACTGGAATCAGAAATATATTTAGTTCCGGAGGTCACCATGAGAAAAAATATTTCCGTTGAATTCACCAATGAACGTATTATCCCAAGCGGTGGGCTGGCTGTTGTCGGTGCAATCCCCGGCAAAAGTGATTTTGTCAAACGCTGCAACCGAATGAAGGCTGGCTGTAACCATCCACAGCACCAGATCAAGAATGGTGATATCATGCTGTTATACATTGGAATGCAATGCATGGGCAAACCCTCTTTTGATGCCGTCCATGAAATGGATGATGACCCGGATTTTTATAAGGATGCCCTCGGCATCTGCTATGCAATCCAATCTGCTGAAATCCAACGGCATCGTACTATTAAAACTGCCCTGCGGCTATGTCCCGGACTTATAAGGACTGTGACGGCTGTGCCCCCATGTTTGCCTATATTGGCAGGGAAGGCTATCTTGCAGATTTGGAATTGCGTGAAGGGAAACAGCACAGCCAAAAAGGTATCCCGGAGTTTTTAAAGGAAATGACCGGCATCTGCCGCCAGATGACAGAGAAACCGTTGCTCTTCCGGCTGGACTCTGGCGATGATTCTGCCGAAAACATTGGGATTCTCATGGAAAACGGCTGCCATTTTATCGTTAAGCGCAACCTTCGCAAAGAAGACTGGCTTAAGATGGCAGAAGAAAACTCCGGAGATGTCTCCCATCCCCGGGACGGAAAAACGCCGCGGACACAGGACGGTGATCAATACTATTTAGTACCTTTTCCATATTATCTAATGTTTATTGCTATAATATCCCGAAATATGTATACTTTGATTAAAATTATGTATATTATATTTATAATTATGCTATATATACCAGCATTTATAGTAAGCATATATGTACATAACAAAATAGAACATAGCAAATCATTCTAACATAAATGATATATTATTTCTTTATTAAATATCAAATTATCATCTTTCGATAATTTATATATATATATCACATCAAATATTTTTTCAATATCATTCAGTTAAGCTTGGATTCTGTGGTTTTCTATCATAGAAACCATTATGCTATATGGTGTATGAGATAGTTGCATAATCTCCAGTCCAAAAAGCATACCAAAAGCCGGAGAAAAGCTTCGGCTATTCGGTGTGTACTAAAATCGACTGTGAATGGTAATAAAAAAATTTACACACTTTATTTGACAAATTCGTTATGGATTTCAGAGGCAGTAAGCAAGGCTTTTAGTCTGGCAATTTCTTGATCTTTTTGCTGCGGTTTTCTGTTGTTTTTCCGCGATTTCTGCTATTGTTTGCTGGTATTGTTTTTCTTTTAGTTTCTGGCTTTTTTTCAGTTCCCGCTTATGTCCGTTTTTCTGGATGCGTTCCCAGTATTCAAAGTCTTCCCTTGCCAGGCACTGCTGGCGGCACTGTTCATCTTCCGTGAGGACAGCGACACCGGAAACGGCTTCCTTTAAATACTCGTGCTGTTGTTCAGCCATATAAATCCTTTCTAAGTTCATGAAGTGTTGATAAGTATAGAAGTTTTAGCATTATTGTTTCATGAATCCGTGAACCCAAACTCGCATTTCTAATTCAAAGCCGGTATTTATACCGCTTTGTTGAGCCTTTGTATATTTTAAGCATTTAACCCAGCGGGTTATACCAAATACAGTATTTTTAATGCATTTCAGCGCCATATCTTGTATAATAAAGATATTGATTCATACGGAGGTACAGCAATGAAAACCATACATATAGAGTTCAGCGATGAACACTTGATTACATCCAGCGGACTTGTGTTTGTGGGACAGATCCCTGGCAAAAGCAGCTTTGTCAAAAAGATTAACCGGGCGCCTGTATTGAGTGAGTATCTGCAAAACTATTACAAGTATGCCCCTGGGATTGCATATGCAATCCCATCCGCAGAAACCCTGCGCCAGCGTTTCGGGATGATCGGCGATTCCCGCACTTGTAAAGGATTTGAAGGATACGCACCAATCATGGCTTATCATTCCTATTACACGCTGGATCGTATCATGGGATGGAACACCCCTTTTCTTTTATGTTACCAGAAAATTGATGTGTTCACAATTTGTTTACTCATGCGTTTGTCGTGTTGTGTAATGAGATTGTAGAGGACGAGGCTTCCATCAGCCTTGATTCAGCCCCTTTTAAGAGAGCGACATTTATTAATCAGAGGTGATAAACTTATGCTATATGAGAAACAGAAAGCTTCCGAGATTTGAGTGTACAGAATATGTCACAAAATCGAAAGACTACGTGGTCTTGATTCCCATTATCAATGAGGGAGATCGAATTCATAAGGAATTGTATCGTGCAAAGAAGCATGAATTATTGAACTATGCTGAAAAACAGTTTCAGTGAAACTGATTCATGCGCCGGTTATATCGCTTACAGCGCATCAGCGTTTTAAAGATACCACTAATACATATAGAGTATATTCTGCCAGATATCTTACAGATGAAAGAGTGCAGCCGCTTCGAGATATTTTTATGACGATGCCCTGTCAGCTTGCTGCGGGGTATTTGGATTGGTG
>CAYNOE010000420.1:0-2592 GCA_964398745.1 uncultured Lachnobacterium sp. | reverse complement strand
TATTAGCACTCACTATTGACGAGTGCTAATAAAAGTGATATAACTGTATATGAACAAACAAGAGAGGGAATCATAAAAATGATACTTCTTTTGTGTAACATAAAATTATGATTACGGTTCATATACCGTTAAAAGAATGGAGGAATGACATATGTTAATGCCTAGTATTTTTGGAGAGGATCTGTTTGATGACTTTTTTGGGGACTTTGGACGTCCGGCGCGCTCTATGGTGAGATACAATACACCTGCAGCTACAATGATGCGTACAGATATCAAAGAAACGGATGCAGGATTTGAACTTTCCATTGATCTTCCGGGATATAAGAAGGAAGATGTCCAGGCAGAACTGAAAGAGGGATACCTGAATATCAGTGCAAACTCCAGCAAAGAGAATGAAGAAAAGGACAGCGATGGAAAATATATCCGCCGCGAGCGTTATTACGGAAGCTGCAGCAGAAGCTTTTATGTCGGCGAACAGATTACGCAGGAGGACATTAAGGCAAAATTTGAGGATGGTATCTTAAAGGTTTCCATTCCGAAGAAAGAAGAAAAACCGGCAGTGGAAGAGAGTAAGTTTATCGCAATTGAAGGATAGAAGGGGAAAGGGAATGCACAGTGCATTCCCTTTTTTCGTTACTCTTTTTGTATAAATGTTGTAAATTTTGGTTGAGATTCCCCTCTTCTTATGGTACAATTGTACTAAGTAAGACAGAAGATTGCGGTTAGGGGGAGAAGTTATGCCTTCGGTTATGGTTTATACGGAAGAAACATTTTATTATGAAGAAGAAATTTATGTGATTGCGAAGCAGGAATACTTTTCGCCGGATGAAACCCGCCTGAATTTTTATATGGATCGTTCATTCTGGTTTTCGTTTGACACACAGGAGTCCATTTATTCCATGCAGGGCCTGCAGGCAATTATTAACTATAAACTGAAGGAATACGGGCATACACCGGATTTTAAGTATTCCCGCAAAAAAATCGAATACAGTTACAGTGACAAACGTGTGTTTGATAAGGTGATTTTTTATATTACGGAGTCAAACCAGCCGGGAATCCTTTCCGTCATGGAGGAAATCAACCAGTCCAGACACATGAGGGCATGGGACCTGCCGCTGAAATTTGATGATTTTACCGGAATCAGACAGTTCACGGACTCTGTTTTCTATGGGATGTTTGCACAGCAGCAAAGTTAATGGAGTTAAAAGTGTTAAGACAAAAATTCCCCGGGAACTTTAGCGTTCCCGGGGGATATTTTATTTTGTATTGTTTTTTTCAAGTTCCTGCATTTTCATTGCACGGACCTTAAGCGGCAGACCAAACAGTGTAATGAAGCCTTCTGCATCATGGTGGTCATACTGGTCGCCGGTGGTAAAGCTGGCAAGGGTTTCACTGTACAGGGAATACGGGGAAGTGGTTCCTGCTTTAATGATATTTCCTTTGTAAAGCTTGAATTTTACTTCTCCGGTGACATATTCCTGGGTGGATGTCACGAATGCCTGGATTGCTTCGCGAAGAGGGGTAAACCATTTGCCCTCGTAAACCACCTGCGCAAGTTTGTTGCCTAAGTCTTTTTTCACTTCCATGGTGGCGCGGTCGAGTACCAGTTCCTCAAGCTGGTCATGTGCTTCCATCAGGATTGTTCCGCCCGGGGTTTCATAGACACCGCGGGATTTCATGCCGACCACGCGGTTTTCCACAATGTCAATGATACCGATGCCGTGTTTGCCGCCGAGACGGTTTAATTCACGGATAATGTCGGATACCTTCATTGCCTTGCCGTTTACGGTCTTTGGGACACCCTTTTCAAAAGTCATGGTCACATATTCGCCCTCGTCCGGTGCTTTTTCCGGGGAAACGCCAAGGACTAACAGATGGTCGTAGTCCGGCTCGTTTGCAGGGTCTTCCAGCTCAAGCCCCTCATGGCTGATATGCCAGAGGTTTCTGTCCCTGCTGTAGGACTGGTCTGTGGAAAACGGAAGGTCAATGCCGTGTGCCTTTGCGTATTCGATTTCCGCCTCACGGGAATCCATACCCCATCTGTCGTCACGCCATGGGGCGATGACTTTGATATCCGGGGCAAGCGCCTTGATGCCAAGCTCGAAACGAATCTGGTCGTTTCCTTTTCCGGTTGCACCGTGGCAGATGGCAACAGCGCCTTCTTTTCTTGCGATTTCCACCAGTTTTTTGGCAATGCCGGGACGTGCCATGGAGGTACCAAGTAAATATTTATGTTCGTATACGGCACCTGCCTGTACACATGGAACGATATAGTCATCACAGAATTCATCGGTAATGTCTTCGATGTATAATTTTGCAGCACCGGAAAGACGGGCACGCTCATCGAGTCCGTCCAGCTCCTCGCCCTGTCCGCAGTCGATGCAGCAGCAGATGACTTCATAACCGTAGGTTTCCTTGAGCCATGGGATAATCGCGGTGGTGTCAAGACCACCAGAATAGGCTAAAACAACTTTTTCTTTCATAAATATGTATCCTTTCTTATATTTTACTTTATTTTTAACTATACAACAACCGGAATGAATAAGCAAGTGAAAAATTATGCATAATCCTGCATAAATATTCAAAAATTTG
>CAYNOE010000419.1:0-2596 GCA_964398745.1 uncultured Lachnobacterium sp. | reverse complement strand
GATCCTTTAACTGAATTAACGCCTCCTTTAATACCTGCCATGAAAAAATATAGATTCCCATGGAGGCAAGATTGCTCCGCGGCTCTTTCGGCTTCTCCTCAAAATCCTGTATCTTTTTATTCTCATCCGCAATCACAATACCAAACCGTCCGGCCTCCTCCATAGGCACCGGCATAGTGGCAATAGTTACATCTGCATTGTTTTCCTTATGGAAATCAAGCATGACTTCATAATCCATCTTATAAATGTGATCACCGGAAAGAATCAGTACGTATTCCGGATTATAGTTTTCCATATAACGCAGATTCTGGTAAATCGCGTTTGCCGTCCCTGTATACCATTCACTGTTGTTGCTCCGTTCATACGGCGGCAGAACCGTCACGCCTCCGTTATTACGGTCCAGGTCCCACGGAATACCGATTCCGATATGGGTATTCAGCCGCAGGGGCTGATACTGCGTCAGTACCCCGACGGTATCAATACCTGAATTAATGCAGTTACTGAGCGGGAAATCAATAATTCTGTACTTGCCGCCAAACGCCACTGCCGGCTTTGCGACATCCGATGTCAGAACTCCAAGTCTGCTGCCCTGACCGCCAGCTAAAAGCATAGCTATCATTTCTTTCTTAATCACGTCATCACTCCTCGTCTGTTCTTATTTTTTGCTAGTCAACTGACTTCCTTCATGGCAGGCACTGCCTGCCCGGCTCCGTTTTGAAAAAGATTTTTATAAAATCCCTTTCGTTTCATCCATTATAGCATAGTCCCCGAACATCTTCAACACATTTCACAAACTTCTGTAAAATCCTAACTTTTTTTCGGCATATTGCACAACATCTTTTCGGGTGCGCGATGCTTTTTGGCGTGGTATAATAAAATAAATATTAAAATAATCAGGTAGGTATGCTTCATGTATAAATTAAATTTTAACCAGCCAGTCCATGTACATTTTATTGGAATTGGCGGTATCAGTATGAGTGGACTCGCAGAAATTCTTATGGAAAAGGGCTTTGCTGTCTCCGGTTCCGATATGAAAGAATCGGAGCTTACCCGCACACTGTCCGCAAAAGGCGCACAAATTTTTTATCCACAGAGTGCAGACAATATCCCTGCCGGTACGGATCTGGTGGTTTATACTGCTGCCATCCATCCGGATAACCCGGAATTTGCTGCGGCAAAAACCAGAAATCTTCCAATGCTCTCCCGTGCCGGGCTGCTCGGGCAGATTATGGACAATTTTGAAAAATCCATTGCCGTTGCAGGAACCCATGGCAAAACAACGACCACCTCAATGGTCAGCGAAATCCTGCTTGCCGCAGAAACAGATCCGACCATCACCGTCGGCGGCATGCTTTCCTCCATCGGCGGCAACCTGCGTGTTGGCAAATCCCCGTTTTTTGTTTCGGAAGCATGTGAGTACACAAACAGCTTTTTAAATTTCCACCCAAAATACAGCATCATCTTAAATATCGAGGCGGAACACCTGGATTTCTTTAAAGATCTGGAAGATATCAGGCATTCCTTCCGTCTTTTCGCAGAAAACACCGCAGAGGACGGGGTACTCGTTATCAACAGCGAAATTCCGGATACTGCCGGCATTACCGGCGGGCTTGGCGCAAAGATAGTTACGTTCGGCTTCAATGAGAACGCCGATTACTATGCCACAGATATCAGCTATGACGATAAGGCGTGTCCGTCCTTTATGCTTATGTTCCATGGCAGGGAAGCTGCCCGCATCCGCCTTTCGGTTCCGGGACGCCACAATTTAAGCAATGCCCTTGCTGCAGCCGCCCTCTGTGCATCCATGGGTATCAGTCTGGACGCCATTATAAAAGGACTGCTTGCGTTTGGCGGTGCAGACCGCCGGTTCCAGTACAAAGGCTGTGTAAACGGCATAACCATTATTGACGATTATGCCCACCATCCGACCGAAATCCGTGCGACCCTTACTGCTGCACAAAATTACCCGCATAAGCGGCTTGTACTTGTGTTCCAGCCCCACACTTATTCACGCACGAAGGCGTTTCTTGCGGACTTTGCGGAGGTGTTATCCCTTGCAGACATCGTGGTTCTTGCAGACATCTATGCTGCCAGGGAACAGAACACCCTCGGAATTAGTTCAAAGGATATCCTTGCCCTCTTAAAAGAGAAAGGATCGGATGCATATTATTTTCCAACTTTTGATGAGATTGAAAAATTTTTATTACAAACCTGTATCCACGATGACCTGTTGATAACCATGGGTGCCGGAAACATTGCAGAAGTCGCAGAGGCGCTTCTTAATACATAATTATCCACATTATCCACCTTGTCCATTCGGTACCTAATGTTTATAAAGCCCTTGATTTTGCCGGGTTTTACAGCTTTTTTCTTCTTCCATTTGGAAACCAGTTGTGTTATAATCACATTTGCACAACAAGAGAGGTACTGCTTATGGTAAATATTCAGCTGCACAACGATTGTCCAGTAAATGACACACTAATTCCAAACCAGTTCATCGATGACTTCATGGCTGATGCCAACGGTGAATTTGTAAAGGTATATTTATATTTATTACGCTGCATCCATTCTTATGCAGATATTTGTACAATTTCTG
>CAYNOE010000418.1:0-2604 GCA_964398745.1 uncultured Lachnobacterium sp. | reverse complement strand
AAACCTGCAAGACAGGCATTTGCAGATATTCGCAAAGATTATGACATATGATTTATGAAGTAATTACCACGGATCAGGCTGATGCCGATTTAAGAAGTATATATGAGTATATCGCCTTTGAACTGCTTTCACCGGATAATGCGGCAGGGCAGCTTGAACGGTACACATTGTAGGGCTTGAGGAATTTCCAGAGAAATTCAGACATTATGAAAAAGAGCCGTGGTACAGCAGAGGGCTGAGAGTAATGCCTGTTGACAATTATCTGGTGTTTTCTATTCCGGATAAGGATGCGGGTATTGTAACTGTAATCCGTGTTATGTATGCGGGCAGGGATGCTGACAGCCTGCTTAAAGAGCATACAGAAATGTAAAAACAAAACAGCAGTGACAGTGCAATTGCTTATTTCCGGAAATTTCAGTATAATATAAACAAATTCATGCTGCTCTTTTATTACCAGAGTAATTTCATGCAAATATAAACAATCTGATGGGGGAAAGTATGTCAAAAGAAAATGACGGAGCATTTTTTCCGGAATTAGAAAACGGCGACCGTGAAATATACCAGATTGAGAAAAAAGAAAACTGCATCCGGATTGAATGCGGCACCAAACTGGAAGTTATTAATGCTTATTATGACAGAAAAGCCGGAGAAAGTATTCTTGCAGTAAACCGGTATATTGAGGACGGTAAATTACACTATCAAACAGAATATCTTTTTCTGGATGAAAACCTTCATATTAAAAAAGTACTGGTAGAAAACCAGGGGGTACTTCCTGAATTCATTCTGGCACCGGATGAAAGTATATGGGTAATACTCGTTTCAACCACAAAAGATTGTATGCAAATTATACTACCGCTTTACAACCGGGCGCGAATTACAAAAGAAATTTTTAAAAAGGAAACCTCATATACTGAACTGTTTCACTGGAACGGAAATATGTATGCCCTCTGGGGAGTACCGGCAGACAGCAGGGCAAAATGTGGAAAGCTGGTACATTTCCAGTTTGATAAAAATCATTTGTTTAAAGATAATAAAAGTATAAAGCTTGAATTCTGCCGTTCTCCAAGGGCTCTTGTGCAGGACACCCGTTGTTTTATCCAGAATCTGGAGGGAGATAAAGGAACTGTACAAATATTCTCAAGAGAAATTGATGAAAAAGGAGCTGTGTTGAGCGAATGGAATTCTGAAATAATGGATGAAAAAGATACATTCGCGCCAAGACTGACAGAACGTACAGCCGACGAACTGGTTTTTATCTGCAACAACAACGCAGACAAGCTGTATGCACTTATTTTTCAAAATGACGGTACCTTAAAGGAACGCCGTCTCATATGCAACCTGCCTGAAATTCTCACCGGATTATATGTGGAATTTGAAAAAAAGCTGGAAGATGGCAGTTATCTGTTCCATTTACAGAGCGGGAGAGGATTTCTTGTGATAAAGGATTTCCAGCTTACAGAGTGGATATATGGAGCAGAGGAACAGATTTTATGGAACGGAAAAGATATTATGGAAGAGAAATTCTCCAGTTTTGTACCGCTGTCTACTCCAAAAGGAAACTACTTTATTGTGAAAAAACGGCAATTTTACTTATAACAGATGATTTAAGGCAGAGATACTATAGGTAGTGTATCTACAACAATGATTATAGGAGGTTCCCATTATGCGGACAGAAAAATTTCAGATAAAGGCGGAAGGTTCCCTTCCGTATGCAACACTTTACACATATATTTTAGACAATTCAGTGGAATTTCGCATTAATAAACGCCCGCTCATTCTTATGTGTCCGGGGGGCGGCTACGAAATGACATCTGACCGGGAGGCAGAACCGATTGCAATGCATTTTCTGAGCATTGGATACCATGTGGCAATTCTACGGTACTCCGTTGCACCTGCGGTTTATCCCACGGCGCTGCTTGAAGCGGCGCAGGCAATGAAACTGATACATGAATACGCCAATGACTGGAATGTTAATACAGAAAAAATTGTGGTTCAGGGATGCTCTGCCGGCGGTCATCTTGCCGCCAGCCTTGGAATGTTCTGGCACGAACCATGGCTTGCAGAAAAAACCGGAGTAACGGCTGACATATTAAAACCTGCCGGAATGTTACTCTGCTATCCGGTCATTACTTCCGGCAAATTTTCCCATGAAGGCTCTTTTAACGCCCTGTTAAACGGACAGAAAACACCGGAAATGCTGGATAAGGTTTCCCTGGAAAAGCAGGTCACAGCAGATACCCCGAAGGCTTTTCTCTGGCACACCTATACAGACGACTGTGTTCCGGTAGAAAACTCACTTCTTTTGATTTCTGCTATGAAAGAATATGATATTCCGGTGGAATTTCATATGTATCCTCTTGGCGGACACGGACTCAGCACCTGCGACCGTCTCGTGGAAAACCCGGAAGGATATGGAATCCAGAAGGAATGCCAGAGCTGGCTGCCGCTGGCAAAGAGATGGCTTGAGGATATTTAACCAGAACAGTTTGAAAGGGACAAAGTGAAAATCACTTCGTCCCTTATATTATTATAGGGTATTGCAAATTTCCGGGTTATTCTTCATCACAGCTGTCCAGGAGAAAATAGTACTTTGAATTCCATGTA
>CAYNOE010000417.1:0-2639 GCA_964398745.1 uncultured Lachnobacterium sp. | reverse complement strand
TTTCTCCCTTTTGTCCGGAAAAAGTGATTGCATCCAGTCCGTCCAGTTCGCCAAACATATCCATAACAGCAGATGCAACCAGATAAATATTTTTAAGCGGACGCTGTAAAACCACAATGCCGGCCTCTAAATTTGCTGGTACTTCTTTGCCATCCGGCACAACTAAATACTTTTGTCCGTTCAGCGTTGTGGTCAGCATGGTATAACCGCCGACATAATAATCTACGGTAAAATTTCTGGCATACTGTAACTCCATACTGCTTTCATAAACAAGTCCTGGAATGTCTCTGGTATCATCGGTGGAAAAATTTGTGGAACCGGAAGGAGGACTGCCGCAGCCGGACAGTCCTGTCAAAAACAGACATATTATTATAAGAATTGTTTTTGTTCTTCCCATTGTCTTATGTGTACCTCTTATTCTGCAGGTTTCATGGTATCAGAATGAAATGTAAGGGTATACTCAATTTCGTGCGCTTTGCTCATTGCCACGGTATCGCCGGTCACATCCATTGGTGCATCAAAAACCAGGACAGGAATCTCAAATACCGAATTGCCTTCTGTATTTACTGGCAGATATTTTTTCCCATCCACAGTCATGTAATCATAATTCGGGCTGCTCCATTGTATCGTTGCCGTCACAGATTCTCCTGATATGGTAACTGTTGCAGGAGATAACACTTCTGCTTTTCCGCTTCCGCCTGCAAAAGTCAGGTCAATTGTATAGGTACCATCTTGTAACTGAAGGTCTGTCTGTGCTTTATTCTCCAGGGGAATGGGGTTTGAAACACTGACCTTGTGGTCATACCATGTGCCTTTTGCCCCGATTAATGCCAGGTCAAACTCTTCATCCAGTGCAGGAACCGGTACATCGAAACCATAAACTTCTTCTGTTATGCCATCGCTGTATGTAACGGTATCCTCTGTTGGCATAAGCAGTACAGAGTCTTTCTTCGTTGCATTTGCTGCAAGGCCGGGATACAGATTTACAATCTTTTTTGACACCAGGGATATGTGAATGGTCATTGTTCCGTTTGCCACTGTCAGGGTTCCTTTGCCGTTGCAGGCTTCACTGACATGAAACATGCTGCTGTCTGTGTTAAAATCCGCTGTATATTTTCCGTCCGGGAGTACTGCGTTTTTTTCTGTCTGTGATTCCGCCGGTACATTTTCGTCCGTTGCAGGAATATTATCTGTTTCTTTACTGGTACAGCCGCACAGAAGCAGGACAAGCAGCAGAAATATACCAATCGTTTTGATCCAGTTTTTCTTCATGGCTTCCTCCCTATTGATTCATTGCGGCGGCAGTATGTGCCACATAAAGCTGCTGAATGGCTTCAATGGAACCGAGTCCTGAAATTTGTACCTCCACACTGTCAAATTTACCTGTTGCTTTGAATGTGCTTATCCATGAACCTTCTTCAGTACCTGCCATATCATTATTCGCGTGATCTCCGGCTACCACCATTAACGGGCGGAGAATCACTTTCTTATAACCGGCCTGGCTTACTGCATCAATTATTGCAGTGCATGCGGTTTCTTCCGGTTCTCCTTCCACTGTTCCAATAAATACATTGTCATAAGACAGCTTTTTCATCTGTGTCTGCATCTGACTGTAGGAAACCTTTGCCGTGTGTGAAGTGCCGTGTCCCATAAATACAAATGCGGCACCATCATCTTTTGCTGCCTGAAGACTGTCATATCCGGCACCCTTTACTGCTTCCGCTGTAACTGCCTCTGCAACAGCTGCCTTGTCATCATTAATGACAGTAGCATCTGCTCCAACCTCACCAAGCAGCGGCTCTGCAACTTTTACTGTTTCAAACTTATCCTGGTATGTCTCAACTGATTTCATCAGTTCGTCATATTCCGCGCCATGCATCAGATGGGTAGGCTGAATGACCAGATTTCTGACATTGTTTGCTGCTGCACGTTCCAGGGCCTGCTCCATATTATCAATGCATTCATTATCACGTGCCTGTACATGATTGATAATAATCTGGGATGTAAAAGCCCTTCTTACGGACCAGTCAGGATTGGCTTTTTGCAGCGCATCTTCGATTCCTTTAATATCAGCAATACGGCTGTCATTGAATGAAGTGCCAAAGCTCACGGTAAGAATTTCATTTGCTTTGATTTCGTCCTGGTTACGGGGGTCATCTTTAGAAGCATCCCCGGTATCCCGTCCAAAATAATCGGGGTCTGCATTTTCCCCTTCCACCAGTTCTTTTTGTGCGTCTGTCAGAGCATCCCATGCGGCTTTTGCATCTGCACACTGTTTGTCGGTATCATCTGTTCTTTCCTGTACATAAATTGCATCAATCATTGCTGCCACTTCATCGGCTGCTTTCTGGTCGGAATCCGTCCTTGTCCCGGCATTGCTTTCTGTTTCCGTCTGTGTATTTTCTTTTACAGAATCCTTCATTACAGTATCCTCTTCCTTTCCACAGCCTGCCATGCAGAATGTTCCCATAAGTGCTGCCATTAATATTGCTACTGTTTTCTTTTTCATGTTTCCTCCTTTGGCACTTGTCTGCCCTCATCGTTATTTTAAATATGTACGTCAGAAACAACATTCAGGCATTATAAATAAAAACCCTTTTCCATTTAGGTAAAGGGTTTGCACACAAAAGAAAGATACA
>CAYNOE010000416.1:0-2654 GCA_964398745.1 uncultured Lachnobacterium sp. | reverse complement strand
GCAGACCGGAACATACCCTTTTTCTCTCCATTCATTCAGATGACGCTGTGCATTTTGACCCGCGCCGTAAAAAACCATATCTGTCATATGTACTCCTCCTTTATTTATAGTTCTTCCCCCAGAGCTTTAATACCGCGTTTCGCATTCCTTATAAGCCTGTGTTTCCATAGCAAGTCAAGCCGTAACCATCTATATCTTCTGGCAAAGAAAAGATACAGTGCGCTATGTTCTTTAAACACACCTGTTTCTACATCATCCAGTCCAATCCAATAAAGGGCAAATCCAGCTATATGGCGATAAATCAGCCTGGCAAATACCATCCCCGTAGATTCGTTAATATGCAGCATACGATCCCAATGCACCTGAATTTTCTTCAATACATCCTGTGAGGTAAACGTGCTTGACATATTCATATAATACACAGACATACACCTGTCAATAAAATAAAGCTTTCCACGGTTTAACAGGTAAAAAAACTGGGCATTGTCGTATAAGAAATCTTCTTTATCGGACAAACCGTCAAAGTCAATACAATCCATGCGAATTACCCGCGAATTAGCGTGATGCGTCCACCCTGCACCATAAAGAGGAATAAAATCCTGTGGTTCATATTTCCCGGTTTTTCGCACATTACGATTAACGGTCATTAGGTTTCCATCTTCCTTTTCGCGATAAGTATCTCCACCGTTTTGATTAATCGTGTTGTGCGCACAAAAGCTGCAATCTGGATTTTGTTCTAAAGCGTCAAGCTGAAGCTGAAGCTTTTTCTCATCGCACCAATAATCATCACATTCCAAAAAAGCACAGTACTTAGTGTCCACGGAAGAATAAGCTTCCCAAATATTCTGCTGTGCCCCTTTATTTTTTTTCGCAATGAATGGAACAATAATATCGGGGTATTTTGAAGCATATTCCCGTACAATATCACTAGTGCCGTCGGTTGACGCATCATCAAATATATGGATTTTAAACGGATAATTTGTTTTCTGGCACAGCACGGACTCTATCGCCCGGCGAATATAAGACCTGTGGTTATAGGACACAAGCACTGCGGTACAGATATATTCCTTTTCTTCCACACTATTTTCCATCTTAATTTATAACCTCCAGTCTAATAGCACTTCAATCTCATCTACATCAAAAACAGGGATTTTTAATTTTTCATAAACCGCTTTTCGCTCCGCAAAAGAATTATCTATAAAAATAGCCCCTGTTGGATCAATTACAGTATCCTTAGAAACAGTGAAATCCAATTCTGTGATATCATCAAATAATTCCAAGGGTATTTTATGTTTTCGCAAAGCGTCTTCCACACTATCACTGTGATCCAACCCATGTCGAGTAACCAATATAATCTCCTTACCCTGATTAACGCATTGATATAGAAAACGAATTAGCTGCAAATTCACCTGCCCCTTTATCAAAAGCGTATCATCCAGATCAATATACACCCTTTTATAATCAAGGTCGGTTCGATACCTAGAAATAAGTGTCCGATCCACGATCACATCATATTCATTCATTAAAATCTCAGTCTTTTTACCCAGAGCTGCATATACACTCAGTAGCGGTAAATTTACCCCCAATGCTCTGGATAAACACATTGTCCCCGCACATCTGGTCGAAATTTCCATCAGCTTATAACGTCCAGTGCTATCTTGTTTGACCTGAAAATACCAAAGCCCCAAAAAATGCATCCTTTCGTTAATGCAAATTGCTATATCCTTTATTTCCTGTGTCAGTTGTTCCCGCGATGCCCTCACAGAAACGCCTCCAAAGATACGCTGTCTAGATCTAGGTAAAACAGCTTGCAGATTGCTTTCACTGTCTGTAAAGCAATCCACCGTCAACTCCTCTCCAGGCAGATATTCGCATATAACAAAATTTTCTCTGTCTTCTTCCGAGGGCAAATCCACCGATCTTATAAGCTTCCTCGCGCCTACGCTTCCCTGCCCTTTTCGCGGCTTTATAAAAACAGGATATTCTTTAGGGAAATCATAGATATCCGGACAAAAACTGCAATCCGCAAATACTTTATATGTCTCCAGTTTATCGCGGCATACTTCGTTTGTCCTTTCATCCGCCGTTAGAATCAACGCAGATAATTTTGCTCTGTTCTTTGCCATAAAAAGCGCCACATCATCATGTGTTGGGATTACCACATCAATTTTATTTTTTTTCAGAACTGTATTGAATTCTTCTAAAAAACCCTGTTCCTTAATATTTGGCAAGCCCCCGATATAATTTTGAAAAACGAACGGTCCATGCCTTTCTGTCGAAGAGGCTCCAAACAATTTAATATTTACACATGTTGCCAATGCATCGTGCAATTCAATTGAATTAATTTCCCCAGCAGGAAAGACTAGTACTCCAATTGTTGAACTTGACATATATATTCCTTCTCTCTGGTAGCCTGCGTTCAATTAATGAACTATTCGTGCATAATATTACACACGAACTGATACCAAGTAATTTATAAGCATTTCAAGATTGTTACCTGAACTTTCGAAATTGTTCTCTTTAAAATAGTAGTTTTGAATTGAAAACTCCGTATTGTTATCCTTTATCATTCCATCTGCCGAAATCATATAATTTCGAGAACTGTTTTCTGCATAATTTGTAACATCGACATAAATGCTATCATAACCTGTTTC
>CAYNOE010000415.1:0-2656 GCA_964398745.1 uncultured Lachnobacterium sp. | reverse complement strand
GTTAAAGTTGTATTTTATATGCCGAATATAATTACAGAAGCAACAGTTGCGATTGTTTACGGTTGGATGTTCGGATATCCTATGTGACCTGTAAATGATATGCTGGTGTCACTAGGAATAATTGATGAACCATATTTCTTTATGCAGAATAAAGCTGTGGCAAGGGGCGTGGTATCATTCATTCAGTTCTGGATGTGGTATGGAAGTACCATGATAGTACTTATATCAGGTATTTTGGGCATTAACCCTGAAATATACGAGGCTGCCGATATTGACGGGGCTTCGGCATGGGAGAAGTTTTTATATGTAACGCTCCCGAATCTGAGAACAATCCTGATATATACTCTTGTAACAAGTTTGATTGGCGGTCTTCAGATGTTCGACATCCCGCAGCTGCTCGTTGCAAAGAGCGGACCTGACAATGCGACACTGACAACAAGCTGTTTTATCTATAACCAGGCGTTCAGTGGAAGCTATATGTATAACCGTGCGTCAGCTGCAAGCATGATTATGTTTATCATTATTGCAATTCTTTCGGCTGTTGTATTCTATATCATGCAGGATCGTTCAGATGTTGCGGAAAAGAAAGCGGCAAAGAAGGCGGCGAAGGAAAAGAAGAAGGCAAGGAAGGAGGGCGTGTAGAATATGGAGCAGGTTAAAACAGGAAAGAAACGTATATCCGGAGTGAAGCTTTTGATTTATGTTCTGTGCATCGCTCTTACGCTTCTCAGCAGCATGCCATATCTCTGTTACCATCGAAACATTTGTTTGACAACCTCAAGATATTGACAGGAAAGAGCTTTAATCCGCTTGTCGGATTTAGAAACTCTATCATTATTTCAACAGGCGCCACGCTGTGCACCATTTATTTTTCAACACTTACAGCGTATGCCCTTGTTGCATATGAGTGGAAATTCCGTCAGCCGTTTTTTGCATTTGTAATGGCGGTTATGATGATTCCGTCACAGCTTGTAAGTATTGGTTTCTACCAGTTTATTTACAAAATTCATATGACAAATAACTTCCTGCCGCTTATCCTGCCGGCAATTGCGGCGCCGACATGCGTATTCTTTATGAGGCAGTTTATGATACCGACGCTGCATATTGATGTCGTAAATTCGGCCCGGATTGACGGGGCAAGAGAATTTTATACCTTTAACAGAATCGTGCTTCCAATTATGAAGCCTGCCATAGCAACCCAGGCAATATTCTCGTTTGTAACAAACTGGAATAACTTGTTTCTGCCTATGATTCTTCTGACAAAACAGGAAAAATATACAATGCCTGTAATGGTAAGTCTGTTAAAAGGTGATATTTATAAGACTGAGTACGGTTCCATTTATCTTGGACTGACTCTTACCGTACTGCCGCTTTTTATCGTATACTTCTTATTGTCAAAGTATATTATCGCTGGTGTGGCCCTTGGAGGGGTAAAGGAGTAGCATGTATATTTTCAGTATGAATAATCCGTTCTTCCGTTTTGTTGGAAAGGTGGTTGACCTTGTTTATGTAAACATTCTGACTTTGCTCTGTGCAATTCCGGTTGTCACGGCAGGAGCGTCGTTTACGGCAATGTACAGAGTTCTGATCAGAATGGCGGTTCATGAAGGAGGAACGATAACCAGGGATTTTTTTAAAGAATTTAATAATAACTTTAAAAAAGCAACGGCGGTATGGATGCCATTACTGGTAATACTCACGATTCTTCTGAGCAATGCCTGGCTGATGCGCCAGGGAGTGCTTGAAAAATTTGGCAGCCTGTACGTATTAGTTGGCATAAGCATAGGATTAATAGCGATATTCACACTGATTTTTATGCAGTATTATTTTTCGATACTTTCCAGGTATCAGACGAATATAAAAAATGCTGTAAAGAATTCGCTGCTGCTGATGTTTGCATATTTTCCCAAATCAATATGCATGCTAATCATCGGATTTTCCCCGATAGCGCTTATGATGACTTCGGATTATTTTGTCTGGTTCTGGTTTTTGTACGGATTCAGCTTTCCGGGTTATTTTACAGCTATGCTGATGGGCAATATATTTCTGGATTTGGAAGAAAAAGAAGGAAAGGCAGGGGCAGGGCCGGATGGACAGAGCACAGTTTAAGAACATGACGGTTAAGCAGAAGCTTAAATGGTTTTTCGGGTATTATGGAATGACCATAGCTGCAGTCCTGGGTGTATGTGTGGTTGCGGTAATGCTGGTAAAAGCAGTGTTCTGGCCCCAGAAGGTGGAGGATGTATGCGTTTTATTATACAGCGATACAGTTACACAGGAGGACTGTGCATTATATAAGCGCGAGATAGAGAGCCGCAATACTGGAAAAAGTGCAAGTGTACAGGTCTGTAATATATCAGACCCGTATGGTTCGCAGGCTTTTGCTGCCAAAGTTGGCTGTGATTTGATTGATCTGGTAATTGCTCCTGAAAAAGAAATGAAGCTTATGGCGGATAACGGGTTCCTGCTTAATTATGCGCCTGTTGAGGGCAGCACAATGTATATGGGAATACCTAAAACTGCCAGGGAAGGTAATCTGCTTGAAGATGTGATAGATTACCTGAATGAAAAAATTCCAATGTAAGAGTGATAAATATATTTATACCTGGCAACAGTCTTCATATGTTACTTCATCATTTGATCGAAGGCTGTTGTC
>CAYNOE010000414.1:0-2673 GCA_964398745.1 uncultured Lachnobacterium sp. | reverse complement strand
TAATCAGCGATACATTCTTATTTTCATCTGTAGTAAAATACATAATCCTGCCTTTCAGGCGGTGACAAGAAATCAGTTTCAGATTCAGATCAAACACATAAAGAAAACTTCCCTTTCTCTGCAGTTTAAGGTCTTTGTCAAAAAAGCGGACATCGCACAAAGCTGTATCCGGATTCCGGACATACTGCACCCTCACATTGACAATATTGTTTTCTGTAATAACTGGTATTTTACAATCACAGCTCCAAAACGCACTTGCATTGTCGGGTTTCTCATACTGGTATACCGCCAGAGTATTCTTTTGTGCAAACTGTTTTCCCGATGTGGCAAGGTTCACTTTCCGCAGTTCATTCATTCCATGTATTCCATCTCTGGAAAAATACTCATATCTGTCTTTATCCACAGCATGACTGTAAAGTGGATATACTGCCATAAGGTTTCTTTTTTCCGGCAGCCTGTCCTCTGGAACCTGCATAAGCGACAATAGTTTTTCTTCATACAGTTTCAGGGGAAACATATCTGTACATCCGTCCCCGTCATCAACATGGACCTCCATTATTTCGTAATTCATACCCAGTCTTCTTGCATCTTTTCTGAAAAGTTCCACCGGATACCAGAAATCATAGATTTCCTCCAAGCCATCTTCCTTTATTTTCAGGCAATGGACATGACGAAACTCAAAGTCATCTTCTTTATCCGGATAGACCATTTTTAAAACCTGTGTGTTTTCATCCAGCGAATCGTACAGTCCGCTGATTTCACTATGAAGGACTGCTTTTGCACGGTTTTTTACTTTTGTCCGCTGTTTTTCCTCTTTTATTTCCCGGATAACATTTTCGGCATCCTTTTTCCATAATCCATCCAACTCCTCCTCTTCCCAGAAACGGATGTCGCAGTACATCCGGATGCCCAAAAGTCTGGAAAAAACGGTAATGCTCTCTCCTGCTCCCAATTCCTTCTTTACCAGATACCGGAATGCAGACGCTTCTTCTTTGGACAGTCCCAGCATCTCCACCCATTTTGTGATACCCCGGCAGTTACTTCCTGCCATGCCTGCCGAATATGAAGCAGCGGTTTTACCTTCAACAAGCAGACTCATGGAAAATTCATCATCATCAAAATAACTGACTGCTATCACGGGCACTGCACATTCCTTTGACAGTTTCTTACCCAGTTTCCACAAGTTCTTCCAGTCAAACCCTCTTTCTTTTTCAAATACGGAGGACCATTCTTCCGCGGTCTGTTCGCAGACATATCCTGCTAAAAGATTTCTTTTTACAAGCTCCTCTTTGCTGATTTTCAGCTGCAATTAATAAAAGTCGTTCCCATTTTTCCATTCCTTTCCTTACCCATCTATCTTTAATACTCAAAAGAATGAAAAAAGGTTGCATTTTTTCTCATTTTTACAAAAAATGCATCTGTGGCAGTCGTGATTCTTGCTGTGCTTGTCGTCCGGCTGCAAGTAGCATATGGAACCAATGTATGTTTTTGGCGTTTCCCTATAAGTCTGCATTAAATAAAAAGATTATCCGCTACCACACGAATGCTCCGCTTTGCCTGCGCAATGAAAAAAAGAGTCGTGGGTAATGCAGTAACTGCACTCATTTCTGAACGGATAACCTGATGTAATCATAGCACAACATCAAAAATTCTGCCACTTGTTTTTCTGGATAAAAATAAATTTGAATTGCCTTTACCACTAACCTATGATAAAATCTTTGACAAGGACAATCTTACATAGAAAAACCACCCCTAAACTTTGGCTGAGTGACGGGGTGGATTTTCTATCTCCTTTTTTGGTCAACCCACCTTGTGGGCGGTTGTTCCTTATATTTAATATAACACAATGAATAAACTTATGCAACAATCAAATTCTCAGGGGGAGAAATAAATGTTTCAGAAATTACACAGACAAATGACTTTTTTCTGCTCCGCCATCACCGGAGCCATTCTGATTGGATTAAGCATTGCATGCCTGCTTTTTGCAAAAAAAGCGATTGTCCAGACCGGCTATTCGGCGTTTCAGAAAGAACTCGGCTCTGTCCTTACAAGCATCCAGAGCCAGGAATATATTTCCCACCAGTGGCTGAGACAGATGCAGCGCCAGCACCATTTTACGATTTTTCTCTATGATAACGGGGAGCCGCTGTATTTTGAACGGCTGCAGACGGATACTTCAGATTCCCTGCGTGATGCCGTTTTAGCCGAAGCAGACATGGATATTTTCCAGAGCCGTGACGGACTGAGCACATACCATGAAGAATTTCCTTTCCGCGTCTCTGCAAGGGAACAGTACTATGCATCCGCCGGTTATCTGACACGGGGAAGCGGACGAATCAGTTTTGTGATTCTTTACGACCGGACACACCAGACCGGACAGCTTACCCTGCTGACACTCTTTGTCATTGGCGCAGACATAATTACGTTTCTTCTGCTTGTGCTTTTTTCGTGGTCCTTTACCGGGCGGATGCTTCTTCCGCTGGAAACCTCGCAAAAAAAGCAAAAAACTTTTGTTGCTGCGGCATCGCATGAGCTGCGTTCACCGCTTGCAGTCATGCTGTCCGGGCTCGAATCCGCTGAAAAAGCAGAAAACCCGGAAGAACAGCACCATTTTTTCTCCATGGTCCGCCAGGAGGGACAGAGAATGCAGCATCTGATAGCCGATATGCTGAC
>CAYNOE010000413.1:0-2675 GCA_964398745.1 uncultured Lachnobacterium sp. | reverse complement strand
AGGCGGGTTTGTTTCATAAACGATGTTTGTAATCCCTCATCCAGCATATGTACACTCCATTCCTTTTGTCAAGTATCTTTTTTTCAAAAGCTGCACTTCTCCAGATACTATTATAAGGTATATAGACAGAAAGTCAATTGAATTAACAAAGAAATGTTTACATTTCACAAAAAATTCTTTATAATGATACAAAAATACAGGGGGAAAATCATGTTTCGCATATGGGGAAAAATATTCCGTGAAAACCGTTTAGTTCAGGATATGGTTTATGAAAATGATGACCCTTCCCTGAACCGTACAAAAAAAGTTTTTAATGGTGTCCATGAATTTTGCATGGCCTTTGATTTGGCCGAGCCAATCTGGCTGGATAAAAATATAAATGAATTTAAACGCCTGGATAAAACTCGTTTTTACCAGGATAATTTTATAGAATCGATTCCGTTTGATTACCTTGAAATCCATGTGATTGAGGAATAAATGATTAATTTAGGGAATCAAAAACCCCGCCGGAAACCGGCGGGGCAGTAAACAATCTTTTCCTCTTTTATTTTGACAAATCAATATATTTAAGTTTATACTGATTTACACCCAAACGCAAGAGCATATTATCTGTCATATCTTCATCCACGAGATAGGCGAAATGATAAACGGCTTCCTCTCCCGCATTCATTTCTTTCAGCAAGAATCCGGTTCCTCCTGATGTTTCCTTAAAATAGCATGGCCCACAATCCATAAAAGCGTCTTCTACGGCAGCCGGACGGTTGTAATTCTCATATGGCCAGATTTGATAATATTCTTTTCCTTCTCTTTCGGCAAATAAAAGATCCGGTAAACAGAATATATTATTATTCTGTTTCGATTTTACCCTCATCGTCACATAAACCATCTTTGGCTGTATTTTCTGCGTACCCACAACACGACGTTCCGGGGTTTTTACCCCGTCGCCCATTTGCAATTTCTCACGCGTATATGGTTTTAACTTTCCATCCCGGCCCCATAGAGATTTCTTCGTGTTATCGTCAAATTTGTCCTCATCCATATCCGGCACTTTTGATGAGACGGATACGTCTGTCACCTGATAGACAAATCCGTCATTCTTCAATGTCTGGCTTACTTTTCCTACCGGGTCTGTAATCTTTTCTCTCGTCTCGCTCTCGTCTAGTTTTACCATATTTGCCTTATTATAATGGCTGAGTAGCTCATATCGGCTCGCCTTATCTTTCCCGCTCTCCGTCACGGATGCCTTTTTCGCAAGAGACACAAGAGCGTCCTCTCCAAGCCCCTGCATTCCGCAGAAGTTAATGACATATCCATATTCGTCATAAAATACATACAGGTCAATCGTATAATCGGAATCATGGTCTTTGACATACTGTGAGCCCTGTATTGTATTCATCCGGCATAACAGCGCCCGATGGCCGTTCACGGTAATCTCTTTCCTGGATGCCTGGTTATATAAATTCAGCAAAACATCTTTTTTTGTATCAATATAAAGGACGTCATAATAAAAATCCCTGCCAAAAGAAAAACCCTTTTTGTGGGCGTAATTATACGTCCCGTCGGTGCCCTCTTTGATTTTCATCTTTTTGGCATGCATTTTTCCATCATCACCGGAAATATATTCTACATCTTTAATCAATGTATAATCGCTTCCAAAGTCCGCCTTTACCTTAATATACTTTCTGTCCTTTTTTGATGTCTTTTCCGCCGAAGCTGACTCTTTGTCCCCGTAAAGCTCAACTCTTGTCTCATACTGCCCGGCGCCCTCTTTGATAAAGAGTCCGGAAATCTTCCGGGCGGCAAATACACTTGTCGGAATGACAAGGGCAAAGGCAAGGCATGCCGCCAAACCCACTCTCCATGCGCGGAATAAATGCCTGTTCTTCTTATCAAAAGCGCCGGAACGAAGGATTTCCGAATGAATCTTTTCCTTTGATTTTTCCGGCATTTTTATATTTTTGTATGAGTTTTTTATTTCTTTCTCCATACTTCTTCACCAATCCCTTTCTTTAAATCAACTGCTCCTTTAAGAGCTTTCTTGCTTTTTGCAAATAGGTGCGCACAGTAGAAGGAGGCTTTTTAAGCATTTTGGCAATCTCACTGCTGTCATATTCCTCATAATAATATAAGTATACCGCCAATTTGTATTTATCCGGAAGTTTAAGAATTAATTCCATCATTTCATCCACAATCGGTTCTTCCACACCGGCTGTCTCCGGTATTTGTTCAATACTCCGCCGCTTATGCCAATGCTGTTTTAACATATCTTTGCAGTAGTTTGAGGCCGTGACAATAAGCCATGCTTTCTGATGTTTTTCTGATTCAAATTTCTTGTCTGAATAGCAAAACTTCAAAAATGTTTCCTGCACCGCATCTTCTGCATCCATATGGTTTTTCATAAATGAAAAACAAAGACGGTAAATATCGTCTGCATACCTCTCATAAACATCGGTAAACTCTCTTTCTCTGTACAGCGCATACAGTTCTGCACCATCTGATTCATTGCCGGTACCTGACAAATTCATCCCGTATATTCCCTCCTTTCCGTATTTCCTTTACACTATAGATACGATTCACAAAGGTGATATGTCGAGATTTTTTAAATTACATATTTTAAATACAAAGAAATTATTGATTCTTTTGGACAATAGAAACAATCGACCGAATCGATTGGA
>CAYNOE010000412.1:0-2676 GCA_964398745.1 uncultured Lachnobacterium sp. | reverse complement strand
AACTCTCCATTAAATACCGATATTGATTTGATTGTTTTTAAGAAAAATATCATCTGTTATATTTTGTTATCAAAATCTTCGCCAACCCTTGAAAACACTATATTTATCGCAGATGGACTTTTCCTTAACATTTCCCTTGCATTATATTTTCCCACGGGGCGGTACGAACCCTGATAAGGGAAAAACTGAGGGGTACAGAGCAGAAACAACCAGATCACATAAAACATTATATTACTTCGGCTGTTAAATATCGCAATATTTAGCAGCCATATTTTGCAATATATTTCAGCCTGCTATGCTTAAACAAACAGGTTACCTGTTCCTTATTCTCCTGTAGTCCATGCATAAAGGTTTCTGTTTTCTTTCGTATCTGTTCTTTTGTATGCGGAATTATTCCACTATGAACATTTTGCTTTAAATTATGGTTAAGATATTCATCAGGATTGATTTCCGGAGAATATGGTGAGGTAAAGAACAGTTCTATTTCATCCCTGTGACTGTCCAGCCATTCCTTAACAATTTTTCCATGATGTACCTTAAGGTTATCCACGATAAAAAGTACTTTCCGGTCGGCATCTTTTATTAAGCGCTCCATGAAACCAATAAAAAGCTGCTGTGTCATATTTTCCTCATAACACATAAAGCGGCAGGTTCCATGGTTAGTGACTGCTGAAATCATGTTTATTTTTTCGATTTTACTGAATGATGCTATCTCCGGGGTCTTGCCTTTTGGGGAATAGCCCCTTACATGATAAGCCTGGTTATTGATGCCTGTTTCATCACCCCAGTATATTTCAGCATCCTCTTTCTTTGCCTGTTCTGCAATTGCAGGATATGTTTCATGCATAAATTTGCTGAGCTTAACATTGTCCTGAAAATATGCCTTTTTTGTCGGGCGCTGGCACGTCATCCCCCAGCGCTTAAGGTATTCACTCATATTGCGGAGGGTAATGGTAATTCCATACCTGTCCCTGATAAGCTGGCAGACAGCAGCACGGGTCCAGAGCATAAAACCCAGCTTCAGCTGGTTTGGGCATTTATCTATAATGATGCGCTGAATCTCTTTTTCCTGTTCCGGAGCAAGCAGACGCTTTTCACCATATTTACGGCCGCGTCTTTTCTCTTTGAGATATGATGTACCCTTTCTTTTATACATACTTGAAATACGGTCAACGGAATATTTTGAAATCCCGACGGTTTCGGCAATCTCTGTATGTTTTTTACCGTTTTTAAGCATGGAAACAACCTGCTTTTTGATTATTTCCCGGGTTTCTGAATTTACTGATGTAAGATTTATTTTTTCCATACCGTCATTATATCAGAAATAAACACAAATTCATAGCATAAGTTGCGTTATTTAACTGCCAAAGTAATAACACAAAATATACGGAAATTGGTAAACTGATTGAAATGCGTCTTAAACACTTTGGCAATAGATGCGCCGCTTGAATACACAAGACTTTATCTTGATGGGAATATGCAGATGTGGGTGGATGAGGAAGATTCATTGGAATTATGGTAATGTTGCTCTAAACTCTTACATTTACAGTTTCTTTCTCATGCAAACCGAATCGGGCATATCCTTGTACTGACCATAATTTGGAATTACTTTATATCCAATTTTTCTATACAGCGCCATTGCTGCAACGAGAGGTTCACCAGATTCCAAAATCAAATAGTGGTATCCCTGTTCCTTTGCAGCATTCTCTAACAGTTCCATTAATTTGTTTGAAATTCCCCTCCCTCTATACTCCTGCTTTATAAAGACACGTTTTACCTCGGCGCATTCATCATCGTACTTTTTGAAACTGGCGCTTCCAACCGGAATATCATCATCATACGCAACAATTACGTCATAAATATCGTCAAGCTGATTATACGGAATATACTCTGCCCTGTTTTCTTCGCCGCCAACAAGTTCGTTTAGAAATTTATCCAAACCGTGGCATAATTCAATAAAATCTGGGTTACTGCCGTCTGTATATGAAAATCTCATCCTTATATGTTCCTTCCTTAAATTCCGATTTATGCTCCCTGCAACTTCCTGACAAATGGGAAGTTGTTTAATTCATTACTTGTTCAAAACAGATTGAATCCACTGAATTCTTCTCTGCATGGCTTTTTCTACAATTCTGCTTTCAAGTGCCGTTTCAAAGCCATGGCACGCACCTTTCACTTCATGAAGCTCTACAAAAACGCCTTCTGACCGTAATCTTTCCGCAAAGACCATCCCCTCATCACGAAGGCAGTCAAACTCAGCCACTTCAATATAAACATTGGGGAAATGTTCCAATGATTCTGCTTCTATAGGCGATACATATTGAATCTGTCCAGACTCCTGATTTCCTAAATACGCTTTCCAAAACATCGCTGTTCGCTTTGCGTCCCAAACAGGTGTATCCGTAAATTTCTTCATTGATTCGGTTATCATACGCCTATCTGTAACAGGATATATGAGCATTGCCCCCAGAGGTGAAATCTGAATTCTATCCCATAGCATCAGCGTAACCACAGCGGCAAGATTTCCTCCGGCACTATCGCCTGCTACAATAATTTTGTTCCTGTTGATTCCTACACATATCAGCATTATTAAGTACCCATTTATAGGTACAGTAGCAATCTTCAGCAGGAACAGGATATTTATTTTTTGGCAATAATCTGTAATCTGTAAAAACC
>CAYNOE010000411.1:0-2691 GCA_964398745.1 uncultured Lachnobacterium sp. | reverse complement strand
AAACCCCGGTTCCGGTTCTTATTATTTTTTTTCTATTTTTTACTTTTACTGCCTTTTCACTCATTTTCTTTCTTTTCAGAAGGGACAATACGGATTCCAAGTTCCTCAAGCTGTTTTTCTTCCACGGTTCCCGGAGCCCCCATCATAACGTCCATTGCATTTTTATTCATCGGGAACGGAATAATTTCCCGGATGCTTTCCTCACCGCCAATCAGCATGACCATACGGTCCACGCCAGGTGCAATTCCGGCATGTGGCGGCGCGCCGTAACAGAACGCATTGTACATGGCAGGAAATTTTGCTTTTACATCTTCCTCGCCGAGGCCGACCAGCTCAAACGCACGGATCATAATCTCCGGATCGTGGTTTCTTACTGCACCGGATGAAAGCTCCACACCATTACATACCAGATCGTACTGGTAGGCAAGAATGGAAAGCGGCTCTTTGCTGTTTAACGCTTCCAGTCCGCCCTGCGGCATGGAAAACGGATTATGGCAGAATTCCAGTTCCCCGGATTCCTCCCCGATTTCATACATTGGAAAATCGACAATCCAGCAGAACTCATAGCAGTCTTTTTTCATAAATTTCTCATCTGCTGCACCGAGTAATTTTCTGAGTACGCCTGCGGTCTTTAATGCCGTAAGTTTTTTCCCGGCAGCAAGTCCCACAAAATCCCCCGGCTTTAAATCCATTGCAGAAACCACGGCATCTTTACGGTCTTTTAAAAACTTGGAGATACCGCCCGCAAGTTCCCCGTTTTCATCCACCTTGAACCAGTACGCCTTATTCGCCGTCTGTACTTCAACCTCCGCACAAATCCCGTCAATCACCTTACGGGAAGCCGAAAAACCGGAAGCTTTGACCGCTTCCACGGTCTGTCCCTCAAACGGTGCAAATCCGCAGTCAGTAACCACAGCCGTCACATCGGAAAGCTCCAGTGAAATACGTAAATCCGGTTTGTCCGATCCGTATTTTTCCATTGCCTCCAGATAAGGAATCCGCACAAACGGAGCTTTGGAGGCATCTTTATAAATGCCGTATTTTTCAAATACCGGAGGAAGTACTTCCTCCATCACAGAAAACACATCCTCCTGTGTGGCAAACGCCATCTCCATGTCAAGCTGGTAAAACTCTCCCGGCGAACGGTCCGCCCTTGCATCCTCGTCCCTGAAACACGGTGCAATCTGGAAATAACGGTCAAAGCCGGAAGCCATCAGAATCTGCTTGAACTGCTGCGGTGCCTGCGGCAGGGCATAAAACTTTCCCGGATGGTTTCTTGCCGGTACAAGATAATCCCTCGCACCTTCCGGTGAAGAGCAGGTCAGAATCGGCGTGGTAATCTCCATAAACCCAAGCGCGTTCATTCTCTGGCGAAGTTCGGAAACCACCTGGCTGCGCAGCACAATCTTATTCTTCATGGCAGGATTTCGTAAATCCAGGTAACGGTATTTAAGCCTTACACTTTCATCCGCCTCCCTTGACTGGTGAATCTCAAACGGCAGCGCATTGGGAATACATTTTCCAAGAATGGTAATCTGCTCCGGCACCACCTCGATTTCACCGGTCGGAAGTTCTTTATTTTTGCTGGAGCGTTCGCGGACAATACCTGTCACGGAAAGCGTGGATTCCTTATTGACGCTCTCCACAATCTCCATCATCTCTTCGGTTTCCACAACGACCTGCGTAAAACCGTAAAAATCACGCAGAACCAGAAATCCCAGATTTTTGCTGACCTTACGCATATTGTCATACCATCCGGCTATCGTTACCTTTTCCCCTGCATGTTCAATCCGCAGTTCGTTACAGTTATGTGTTCTTGACTGAATCATTTTATTCTCCTTTTTGTCACTTTATTATTGATTGAAGAATTCCAGAAATTCTTCATAACCTTCTTTTTTCAGCTGTTCTTTCTGGAATTTTTTATTTTTATTCATGCGGACAACAAGTACCTGCTGCCCGTTTTCCCTTGCTTCCTTTGCCTGCTTCATAACATCCACAAGCTTGTCAGCCGGATAATTTTTTTCCAGGAGATACGCCACTTTTTCCCTCCGCTCCGGTATCTGGAAACCGCTCTCCATAAGCAGTAAAATAATGCGCTCAAAACCAATGGAAAAACCACATGCCGGAACGTCATTTCCGGTAAAATTTCCAACCATTTTATCATACCGTCCTCCGCCGCCGCATGCCGCGCCAAGCTCCGGCATAGATATTTCAAAAATGGTTCCGGTATAATAGCTCATGCCCCGTACAAGCGCCGGGTCAAATACGAGGGTAAACTCGGCTGCCTTTGAAGCATTCACCGCCGTGGCTATTTCTGTCATATTTGTTACAACCTCTTCATCAAGATATCCGCCAAGCGTTTCCGACAGAAACTTTACGCCCTCTGCAACCTCCCGCTTTTCCTTAAGCAGCGAAAACAGGTTTAAATATTTTTCAACGGATTCTTCTGCATAGCCTGCGTCAATAAGCTCCTGTTTTACGCCGTCCATGCCAATCTTGTCCATCTTGTCCAGCGTGATAAATACACTGTCGTAATCCTCTTCTTTAAAGCCGCTGTATGCAGCCATCGCTTTTAAAATTCTGCGCTCGTTAATGCGGATTTCAAAGTTTTTAAAACCAAGTCTGCCAATGGTGGTCGTGGTTGCCGTAATCAGCTCGATTTCTGCGAGGTTAGTCGGCTCCCCCAGTATA
>CAYNOE010000410.1:0-2693 GCA_964398745.1 uncultured Lachnobacterium sp. | reverse complement strand
GCTGTCTCATTGACTTCTGGTAAAACGGCGCAGAATATTTGTTTGTCAGTGATACAGTACACTAGTTTTCAGAGTTGGATAAATCGGTATTTTACGGAGGAACATTGTATGAAAGATTTTTTTGAAAGCATAGAACCAAAGATTTATAAAGCTATAAAAAAGATATCAAGTACATTCTCAAAAAAATTGGCAACGAAAAGATTTATTCGATTGCGCTTGTAACAGATGAGGATTGCATTTCCGTATATCTTACTGCGAATACTTTTGAATTTTTAAGAAAGAAAGATTTGGATATTCTGAAAATTATGAAACAATACCTGTCAGAAGATGAGATTAGAGGGGTTGAAAATGGTTCTTACAGCCTTACAAAATGGATACCGGCTGAATGGGGATATTCAGATGATGGGAGTGGTGGTTTGACAAAAATCAGCCGTTTGTTATTTGAACAAGAAGCGAACAACCCAACTGAATATGAAAAGAATAAGCATTTGTTTTTTGAAACAATAACTTCTGTGTTAAAAAGGTTAATTAAAGAAAATGTGTTTGGCAGTTATACAAATGATATTACATTTTTTATTACCTTATCTGATGGTGATGGAATTTATGAAATAGAAAACCATTTAGCACGGCAGTTAAATTCGGATGAAGTATATGAAAAGTTTTTACACTGTCATGAAAAGAACTGTATTGTGGTCAAGCACTGACAAATTTGAATTTGTGGAGGTATAAGAGAAATGAAGTTAAGATTAAGACAATATAAACCTTGCGATGCTGATAGTATTGTAAGATGGATAAAAGATGAGTATGCTTTGCGTAAATGGAGTTCAGACAGATTCGGTGATTTCCCTATTACAAGCGAGGATATAAACAACAAGTATATCGAAAACAATGGTGATTGTATTGAGTATGATAATTTTTATCCTGTAACTGCCTTTGACGAAAGCGGGGTAGTAGGTCATCTGATTTTGAGATATACTGATGAGGAAAAGAAAGTAATCCGATTCGGCTTTGTAATAGTAGACGACGCAAAGAGAGGCATGGGTTACGGCAGGCAAATGCTTACCCTTGCAATTAAATATGCTTTTGATATTTTCGGTGCGGAGAAAATCACGCTTGGCGTATTTGACAACAATAAACCTGCGTACTACTGCTACAAAGCCGCAGGATTTAGAGAAAACGGCGAAGAGATGTTTTGTGAATTTTTTGGTGAGCAGTGGCGAATAGTTGAAATGGAAATCAAAAGATAAGTTTGGGATGTCATTCATTGTTTGTGGCATATGCATTCAGGTAAGCGTTTATGGTTTCATCACTCCAAATATGGGCTTCTATATATCTCTCTGATCCATATTTACCATCATCATTCCAGTCCTGCGGCATACCGTATTTTTCAATAACTTTTAAGATTTCATCATAGGTGTATAGTTTCTTGCGGTACTCTTTACCGTCATTTATTTTTTCACTAAACGTAGGCATGGAGTCCCCGTAAGTAAAAGAAATTGTATTTATATCAAACTCTTCAACCGGTATTTTTATAAAATCACAATTTTCATACCAGGAATATAACCACGGGCTATGTTCGACTACCATATAATGCGGTGCCATCCGTGATATTTGCCCGCCCTTATTGGCAAATTCTGTTCGGAGTATCCTTTCACAATTCCGCCGGAGTTCAATATATTTATCATGCCTTTTGGCACACTGCGAATCTGGCTTCGTAGTTTTTATTGTATCCAGAACAGATTTTGCCTGTTCAATGGATAAATCTGATAAGTTTCGGAATGGTCCTGTCGTTTTGTCAAAATAATGATATAAATACATCTGCTGCCTCACATACAAACGGTTCCCTTGTCTATAAATCAAATTATATCATAACATCGGTAATTCTGCATTCGGATTTGCATCTTAGTAGTAAAAAATTTTGTTTTATGTTAGACTGGAGTAGAAGACTTGATAAGAAATTTTTGGCATTGTAAGATAAGGGAAGCACAAACTGGGAGATATAAATGGGTTTCTACATCTTTTGGTGAAACCCATCTTATTGAAACGGGAAATCCGGCAGGAATTCCATTGCTTGTTTTTCATGGTGGAAATGTAACGACAGCATATAATCTGCTGGCATGTGATTTTTTGATGAAAGATTTTCATATTTATGCTGTTGACACAATCGGTCATCCGGGCAAGAGTGCGGAAGTAAGTTTATCTGCCGGAATACTGGCGAAAGCAATGTGTGCTGCACCCCCGAAAAATTAGGCGGGCAGTATTATATGTGCCGGCAGGTATCAAAAACGCACCGGTGATTAACAGTATGAGTATGATGTTTCCGATGATTATGTACTGGATTACGCATGAAGACAGATGGCTGAAAAAGTGTATGCTTCCGATGGCTGTAACAGAAGAAAATATTACTGATGATATTTATGAAACAGCGAAACTAAGCATCAGCTATTCAAAAGTAAAGGTGGGAATGCCTGGTAATGCTGCCCACTGCAGAGCGAATCATTCAAAATGTCACTACTTATTTACTGGAGGGAAGAGGGCATATGAGCAGTCTGATGGGAGGGGAGAAACAAATGATTACAGAGTTTTTAAGACGAGGATGAGATGAAAAAAATATATAGTTATGAACCATGGTTTTTTATATTTTTTGGAATATTCCATTTACATAGAATATGGGGACTTTTCGATAGAGAGTC
>CAYNOE010000409.1:0-2695 GCA_964398745.1 uncultured Lachnobacterium sp. | reverse complement strand
AAATACTGCATAAATATTTCATTTTAATTTTAAAGGACAGCAAACCCCGGAATACCTTCCTTACAGATGATATTCCGGGGTGGTTTTTACAATATGCCCAATTATTAATTTATACCGGGTATGCAGCATTTTTAACGTCTGCAGCCTTTGCATCCACGCCAGTCTGCTGTGCCTCGCGGTATTTGAAGAAATCAGTTGCAACCTGCGGGAAAAGTGCATAGGAAAGCACATCCTCATCCTGCTGTTTGTACTGCTTCATCTCAGCCTCAATCTTGTCTAATTCCGGCTCAAGCAAATCTGCAGGACGGCAGGTGATGGCATTCTTTTTGTCCTCTCCCAGTACCTTGTCAACCACTTTTGGATCAAACGGTTTTACAGTCTGTCCGTACTTTCCAAGAAGAATATCCTTGGTTTCCTTGGTGGCAACCTTGTAACGCTCTCCCATTAAGACATTAAATACTGCCTGTGTTCCCACAATCTGGGAAGACGGGGTAACAAGAGGCGGCTCGCCTAAGTCTTTTCTTACACGCGGAACTTCTGCAAGAACCTCTTCAAACTTGTCCTCCTTGCCCTGCTCTTTAAGCTGGGAAATCAGGTTGGAAAGCATTCCGCCCGGCACCTGGTAACGGAGTGTATTGATATTAACCCCCAGCACCTTCGGGTTCATCAGTCCGCTCGCAAGGGCTTCCTCCCTCTGCGGACGGAAGTAATCCGCAATTTCCGCCAGGAGATTCTGGTCTAATCCTGTATCATATTCTGTTCCCTTAAATGCCTCTACCATAACCTCAGTAGCCGGCTGGCTGGTTCCAAGTGCAAATGGTGACATTGCCGTATCAATAATATCACATCCTGCCTCTACTGCCTTCATATAGGTCATGGAAGCCACACCTGAAGTATAATGGGTATGAAGTTCAATCGGTATGCTGGTCGCACTCTTTAATGCCTGTACCAGCTTTGTCGCTTCCGTCGGAACTAAAAGCCCTGCCATATCCTTGATACATAAGGAATTTGCTCCCATATCCTCGATTCTCTTTGCCATTTCCATCCAGTAATCCAGTGTATAGGCATCTCCCAGTGTATAAGAAAGAGCCACCTGTGCGTGTCCTTTTTCCTTATTGCAGGCGGTAACGGCTGTCTGCAGGTTCCTTACGTCATTTAAACAGTCAAAGATTCGGATAATATCAATTCCGTTTGCAATGGATTTCTGTACAAAGTATTCTACAACATCATCCGCATACGGCCGGTAACCCAAAATGTTCTGTCCCCTGAAGAGCATCTGAAGTTTGGTTTTCTTAAAGCCGTCTTTTAACTTGCGCAGTCTTTCCCACGGATCTTCCTTTAAGAAGCGCAGGCAGGCGTCAAATGTCGCTCCGCCCCAGCACTCCACTGCGTGGTATCCAACCTGGTCCATTTTGTCCACAATCGGAAGCATCTGCTCTGTTGTCATTCGTGTTGCAATCAGGGACTGGTGTGCATCACGGAGCACAGTCTCTGTTATTTTTAATGGTTTCTTTTCCATTTCAGACATAATCATTTCTCCTTTTTAGATTCCAAATATCGCCATGAAGCATCCTGCTGCAACGGCCGTACCAATTACTCCGGCAACGTTTGGTCCCATTGCATGCATAAGCAGGAAATTCGTCGGGTCTTCTTCAGCCCCGACCTTCTGGGATACGCGGGCAGCCATAGGAACCGCCGATACACCGGCAGAACCAATAAGCGGATTAATCTTACCCTTTGTAATTAAGCAAAGCAGCTTGCCAAACAGTACACCTGCGGCCGTACCTACCATAAATGCAACCAGACCAAGCAGGACAATCTTTAATGTACTGATATTTAAGAATGCTTCTGCACTTGTGGTTGCACCAACAGAAGTACCAAGCAGAATAACAACGATATACATCAGTGCATTGCTTGCAGTTTCCTGTAACTGTCTTACCACACCGGATTCCCGGAACAGGTTTCCAAGCATCAGCATTCCGACAAGCGGGGCTGTCGTAGGAAGCAGGGTACATACCACAACCGTAACCACAATCGGGAAAAGAATTTTTTCCAGCTTGCTGACCGGGCGCAGATTCTGCATCTTAATTGCACGTTCTTTTTTTGTAGTTAACAGCTTCATAATTGGAGGCTGGATAACCGGTACGAGTGCCATATACGAATACGCAGCTACGGCAATCGGCCCCATAAGTCCTGTCTGTCCCAGTTTTCCTGCAAGGAAAATGGATGTTGGTCCGTCCGCCCCTCCGATAATGGATACTGCGGCTGCCGCCTTGTCATTGAATCCCAGCGCAATTGCCAGAAAGTACGCACTGAAAATTCCAAACTGTGCGGCTGCTCCCATCAGAAAACTGACAGGATTTGCAATTAACGGTCCGAAATCTGTCATCGCACCTACTCCAAGGAAAATCAGGGAAGGCAGAATCGACCACTCGTCCAGTGTATAAAAATAATAAAGTAAACCACCTACGCCGTTGCTTGTATGCTCCGGACTTACAATAATATCCGGATAAATATTTACAAGCAGCATTCCGAATGCAATCGGAACTAAAAGCAGCGGCTCAAACCCCTTCTTAATCGCAAGCCAGAGAAAAAACAACGCTACGATAATCATCGCGTAATTTCCCACGGTAAGATTAAAAAAGGCTGTCTGATGCAGGAGGTTTGAAAGTGTTTCACCTACATAACTCACAGT
>CAYNOE010000408.1:0-2700 GCA_964398745.1 uncultured Lachnobacterium sp. | reverse complement strand
GCTGGCAAATACCCCCCCCCCATTTACACACTCGGTCAAAAGCCTTTCGACCTCCCATAAAAGACCGCTACGAGTTCCGCCGCCCTTCGTCATCCCTCTTTGCTTGCCGGCGACCGATAAATCTTGGCAAGGGAAGGAGTAGGTCAAAATGTAGCAATACTTGTCCGTGTCCGTTACGCCGAGGTCGCCCCATCGCAAGTCTCGGATGTCTGTCGTGTGAAAGTGCGTGCCGTGAATTGCGTTGTAGGAAGCGACCGCATATTTGTCGAACTCGCAGATTCTGTAATGTTCGAACTTTACGCCGAGCATTTCAAGGGCTTTTGCCTGTGCGCCTATCCCGGCGAATAGCTCTATAAGGCGGATCGGCTTGTTGATTTTAAATTCCATAAATGCCCCCGAATATCGAGAACGCCTTTGCGAAGGTTTCGGTTAGCCTTTTTACCTTCTCCGCCGCCTCGTTTACGGTTTCCGCAAATTCGCTGAATTTCTCGCTGGCAGTTACGCCGTCATAATGGGATTTGTACTGTTTGACCGCCTCGGCTCGGTCGTAGTCATAGAAGACGATGCTTCCGACCGCTCCGTGAATGGTTATCTTGTTGTCGGTGGTCTCTATTTCAAAAATCGGGAATTTCTCCACGGTGTCTCCTTGGTTCAAGCGGTTGTTGATGTGCGCCAACCGCCCGAAAACCTATAAATTCAAATTGTCGCTGTTTTTTAGGTCAGCACACCGTTATTTACAAACCTTCGCACATAAGGGTTGCATCGTTTTAAATCTGCCTCCGCATTCGGGTGTAGATGTAATATCCGCCGTATTGGTCATTCACATAGACTTGCGGTTCTTCGAGAAGTTCAAAATCGGGATATAGCTTCGTTATCTTCGCTACGGCTTGGTCGGGAATAAGCATCTTCTCTACTTGGCGAACCGAGCGGAATTTGCTATCTGCTGTGATAATCTTCGGATTTGTAAGGTTCAGCGATGCACTCCATCTCCGCTTTCCGCAAGGATCTTTTGCTAAATACCGCCCGAGTCCTTCAAGGTGGAAATCGTCCGGTTGAAGTCGGCGCGTGTTCTTTCTGCCTCCGGCTTTCCATAAATCCTCGACCTTGTCTCTGTCTTTGAAGTTCATTATCAAGTGATGGTGGACTCTGACCTTCTTTTTGTTGGTGTCATCCTCGTTGAATTCCATTATGTGGATGTATTTCAGCTCGGGAAGATTGTTGCGTTTTATGTACGCTTGCAGTCGCTTTATGTATCGCTGGACTTCTTGCAGAGCTTCTTATTGGGTGTGGGGGCGGTGCTTCTCGTCATAAGTGAAGGTCGCCCATATATAGTTTTACGTGAAGTTGGCATTTATGAGTCTGACTAACATAGTTCTTTCGGGCATTTTTATCGTTAAGGTTTTTCTGCGCCTTGCTTGAACCCTTCTTTTTGGGTGGCTTCGGGGGAGAATAACGCTTCGCTTCCCATATCGGGTAAATCTCCGATTCTACTATCGGACCGGAGATGATGGTCTTTACTCTGTATCTGACTATCTTTGAATTCGGGCGGAGAGCTTGTTCGATTTTCTCTTCCCGAGTATCTTCGTATGGTTGAGTGTATATTTCGTCTGCGTAATTTCCTATGTCATAGGGTTTTCTTTTCATCGTGTGTCTCCTTTGACTGTTCTCACTCTTAGGGGCTGCGCCCCTGCCGCTGGGCATACCCTGCTTTTTCTTTCGCCTTCGGCAATACGCTCTTAGGGGCTGCGCCCCTGCCGCTGGGCATACCCTGCTTTGGCTGGTCGGCTATCAAAAACAAAACCGAGAGATGTTACTATCCATTACAAGGACGGCATAACCCTTTTTATCGGGCAATTTTATTGACAAGTTAGGCACACTTTGATATAATTAATATGTAGGTTGTAGGTGTGCTTCGGCTCGTCTGCATGGAAGCTCGGCAGTCAAAATCTGCCGAGCTTTTTCTATATATTAATAAGGTTATGTGGTGGTAACGAGGCCCTTCTTGCTTTCGAGCTTCATTTCCAGCTGCTTGTCCTTGTTTAAGGACAGCTTAACCTTAACTTCTTTTACGCTGAGCGTGAGCTTCTCCGCCTTTCCGTCTATCACGGCGAAGCAAGCGGTTTTTATAAACTCGGTGGCGGCATTGGCTTGGGTTGCCGCTTCCGAACTTTCGCCGAATTGACAAAACTCTATGAAGCTGTCGAGAAGGGCGGGGACGTTGTCCTTGCTCTTCTTTTTGTTTTGGAATAAACGAGCCTCTCCGCATCCGCATTCTAACGCGCCGAGTGCTGCCAGCTCTTCGGGCGTATTCTCAATGGTTGCGGAATGCGTGAGTATCCTCGCTTGCTTGCAGAAGGGACAGATGATGCTGTCGCCTTCATTGAATGTGGTCTTTTTAGCCATCGTTTTGATTCTCCTTATTCTTAATAAATTTTCCCGGCGGAACTGCCGGATGCAAGTCTGAATAATTTTCTGTTCTTGGCGTTGCCGCCGTTTCTGCATTACTGCCTTCATTTTTATAATCCTTGTTAGTCTTGGTAATCCTCTTCTTCGATTTTTCGGGGTAATCGTCCGCAAAGTTCACGCAGAGCCGCTTCTGCCTCGGAGACAGTAGCGCACTTTTTGTAAACCGCGCCGTAGTTGGTCAGCTCTACCGAACCGTCCCAATACTCAATAATGAAATAACGCTTATTGCCTTTC
>CAYNOE010000407.1:0-2701 GCA_964398745.1 uncultured Lachnobacterium sp. | reverse complement strand
GAGAAATTTCAGGAAATCAAAATCATTTATAACTTTGTCGGGGAGATACCGGCGGTAACAGAATAATGGCAGCAGCCCTTCTCTAAAAAGAAAAGGGCTGTTTTTTTAATCAAGCAGGGCCATTATAAATTTGTTTATCCTTCCATACCATAAAACTGTATTTTCCATTCACCCTGCTCCTTGACAAGTATAAATGTTAGGTACAGAAACATATCTTCATAGTTACTGTCCCTGAATTCTATGGAAGCATTACATTTTCCATTTTCAACCTTTTTTTCATCAGTATCTGACAATCCCTTCACAGTTAAATCGCTTATCATTCCTGTACCTTCATATATATCAACCTCCCCTTCATATGTACTTGCCAGAAACTTCTGAATAGCACCAACATCTCCATTAAAATATGATTCCGCAAACGCCTCTAAAACAGTTCTGATTTTCTGACAATCTTCAACTCCTAGATATTCGCCTGTTCCTACGGCATTATTCATCTCTCCATTTTCTGCTCCATCTGATAACGCAAATGTATTCACAATCACAGGAAATTCTCTCCCCCATCCCTCTTGGAAATCTACGGGATAAGAATAGAATATTACCCATATGTTATTTTCAAACACTTTCTGTTCGGCATGATATAATAAATCACCTTCCTGTTTCCACCACTTATAGGAATCATCCTCTGTATAGCCATCGTCTTCAAGTTTCTGATTCACAGAATCCACTGATTCGCCTTCAAAATGTGTAACCCAGAGTGCGATCTGTTCATTGATATCAGTTGTCCATAAGTCAGGGGCAGATAGATGCCACTTCTCATCATCAGGCAGATAGAAGGAATAGCCATTACCTATCGCAAGGGTAGCCTGTTTTTGTTCCTGTTCTCCTTCTTTCGAAAAGGTAAGTGTAATTGTATTTTCCAATGCATTATTTTCAGTAGAGGAATTGTCAACAGGTGTCGGAGCAGTTTGAGCAGCTTCCAGCCCGGACGGTTCGGACACATTTCCCATATCTTCATTTGCTGTGTCTTCGTTTTCGATATTTTCTTTTTCCGTATTCTCTTTTGTAACAGAACAGCCTACCAGCATTCCCAAAGTGATTGATAGAACAACCGCACATATCAATATAGATATTCCATTTTTCTTTCTATTTCTTATCAATATATTTTTAAATCGTTTTTTCATAATCTTTTTTCCTCCATAAAATTGCGTTGATAAAACAGTTTTCCTGACACATTGCTTATGAAGCATGGATAACAATGTTTCTGTATATGCTTTCCGCAATTCAAAACTTGTGCCTTGTGTAACTCTTTCATCACAGGACAGTTCCATATCAATAACAGCTTCCTTCTGCATAATCCAGATTATTGGATTGAACCAGTGAACAGCATTTGCTGTTACAAAAAGCAGTTTAAGATATACATCGCCCCGTTTAAAATGAACCAACTCATGTTTTAAAATAAAAAACAAATCCTCTGAATTATACTGTTCTTTTGGTAAAACTAAAACAGGTTTTATAAAGCCTATTATCATAGGGCTTTCAGCTTCATCATATTCCATCACGCATACTGTACGGCGGATATGTAATTCACGTTTGAGCCGAAATATCTGGCTTAAAATACGTGTTTCTTTTATCATTTTCCCATTTTTTAGCACCTGCCGTTTATAATGGGAATAACTGATAAGATGTACAAATATAAAAATCAGGCTGCCAATTATCCAGACAAGAGTCACTATATCAAGCATGGTTATATCTGCGGTGCTTTTTTCAGACGAGGCTTTGATTGGAGTAGTCATCTGCGCCGGTATCTCAACAACAATTCCTCGATACGGCATTGCTGTGTCAGTTGGATTGTTAGCATCATTTTCTTCTGATTCAGAATTCGTTCCAACTTTTAGTTGTGACATTCTATCCATAACATCCTGCCCATTCGCTCCGCTAAAAGGAATAAGCAGCCGTAACGCAAGAAAAATCCAAATCAGGTATTTCCATTTTGCGGCATACCTTTTGTTTAAAAATGGTGTCAGGAAAATCAATCCAATAACAATCAATCCAATAGATACTGAAATTCCCAAAATGGATAAAAATATATTTCCCATTATTCATCCTCCAATTTATCCAAAAATTCCCTGAGTTCTTGAATATCAGAGCTTTTGATTTCTTTATTACTATATAGCGCAGTTATCATATTCTGTATTGAATTATTATACAGCTTTTCGAGAAAATGTTTACTCGCTCCAGCCTTGTATTCATTTTCTGAAATAATCGAAGTATACAGATTTCTTCCCGTTGAACGGTCACAACTGATAAATCCTTTATCAACCAGCCTTGCTAATGATGTCATTAACGTGGAAAGCTGCCAGTTCCTCCGCTCCTGTAATTCTTTTAAAATATAATTTGAAGTTACAGGATTTCCACTGTTCCAAACTACCTGCATGATTTCCAGTTCTGCCTCCCCTAATTTTTTTAGCGTATTTTTCATGTATTAATGCCTCCTTTTATACAGCTGTATAACACATTATACGGTCGTATATCGGAATTGTCAAGATAAACATTATCATTTTTTGCGTTTTATCTTGTAATTCTCGTAAATGTTCTTGGTTATTCAATTCAGATAAGTTTTTCTGGCATTATATAGGTTTTGTCTACGTAATTCCATGTATGAAAGGGCAAAAAATGAATTCTTCACTTGACAATGTGGCAAGGA
>CAYNOE010000406.1:0-2710 GCA_964398745.1 uncultured Lachnobacterium sp. | reverse complement strand
TTGTAAAGAATCTGGCTCCCGGAGAGCATACTCTGACGATACGGGCAGATAACCGCTTCAGTGAGGACAGTGCACTTCATATCCCGAATGATTATATGTCATATGGAGGTGTCAGCAGACCGGTTCTTATGGAAAAAATTGACGATGTCTATATTAAGTATGTTCATGTTATGCCATTTCTGGTGGATAACGGTTGTAGAGCTAAGATAGAGGTCTGCCTTACCTATGTCTGTGCCAGGGAACACTGCACAGATGTAGAGGTGGAGCTGGCAGGGAAGAAAGTAGTCTGGAGCAATGAGAGAATTCCGGCGGATACAGAGATTAAAGTATGTGCGGAAGAATCTTTTGATAATATTCAGACATGGACTCCGGAGCACCCCGTTTTGTACATGGTGCGCGCCCTGCTGCTGCAGGATGGAAAAGAAATCGATGACCAGATTGACCGCATGGGGTTTCGGGAGATAGAGGTTCACGGGAAAGATATTCTGCTCAATAAGAAGAAATTGAAAATACGGGGGGTTTGCCGGCATGAGGACCATCCGCAGTTCGGATGTGCACTGCCATATGAAGCGATGGCGGCAGATCTTGAACTGATAAAGGATTTGGGTGCGAACTCTGTCCGTACAGCACATTATCCGAATGATGAAAGGTTTTTGGATTTGTGCGACGAGCAGGGGATACTGATATGGGAGGAAAACCATGCGAGAGGCCTGAGCGAAGAGGATATGAGAAATGAAAATTTTGAAGCACAGGCGGAACAGGTAATAGATGAGATGATAGAGGCGCATTACAATCATCCCTGCATCTATATCTGGGAGATTTTAAATGAATGCGCCAGTGACAGCGAGTATGGAAAAGAGTGTTATCAAAAACAGTTTGAGCGAATACGCAGCAAGGATTCCTCAAGACCCTGCTCTTTTGCAAGCTGCAAATTTAAAACCGATATTTGTTTTGGTCTGCCGGATGTTGTTTCTTACAATATCTATCCTTTTTGGTATCACGACACGCCGGCCGATGAATATCTGGACGACCTCTATCAGTGGGTACAGCAAAAGACAGAGGGGAGGGGAAAACCTTTTCTTATTACAGAGATTGGAGCGGGCGGTATTTATGGCTGCCGCAACCCCTACCATTCAAAATGGACGGAGGAATATCAGGCGGAGACGTTAGATAAGCAGTTGACGGCCGTGCTGGATTATGAGGATTGTTCCGGCGTGTATATCTGGCAGTTCTGCGATATCCGTGTCAGTGATGAATGGTTTGGCGGAAGACCGAGAACCATGAATAATAAGGGCATTGTGGATGAGTACCGGAGGCCAAAGCTCTGTTATGATGTGGTAAAGAATAAATATCTGACAATTAAAGCGGGCAGGATGTAAAGTGAACTGCCCCGTTTTCTATATAAACTCTCTTATTAAAATTTTACATAATTCCTGGCTTTCCAGTTCAATATCGCTGCTATCATCCCTTTTGTAAAACAGATAGAAAAAATCATCCCTGTCTTTACCTTTTGCACTTAATGATGATACAATTTCTCCGACTTTGGCGATTTTTTCTCCACCTTCTCTCATAGGAAAGGAAATATTTGTATCCGAAAAATCAGGTTTACCAAAGCCACTATTAAACTGCGTTGCTTTAATGATAATAAAATCACATTTCATGTTTTTTTCAGAAGCATATTTTTGCAAGCAGTTAATCACTTTTAAAATTTTTTCCTTATCTTTCTTCTGAACTGTTTTGGATAGAGCATCTAAATCCTGTTTATCAATTTCTGCAAGTTCTGTCTGAATTACATCAACTAGGTTTTTATTAATTGTCCAAATATCGGAGCGTCCTCCCAAATATTTTGCTGTTGCAGCCATTGCAGTTTCAAATTCCTTAAGAATTTCACCACCGGATGTTTTTCCTAAGAAAAATGTCTTGTATTCTGCTTCTGATTTCCATACAGGATGCCGTCTGTCAATGCGTCTGAAATATTCAGCACTTAACTCATTTGGAAAAACATTTTTCATCAGATAGATAATATCATCATCACTCATAAGGCTGACTTTAACATTTTCTTTGAGTTCTTGTCCCTCATCCATCAGAGACTCCAAACAAAAGAGATTCTTACCTAATGCTTTTACTTCCTTACACAAATGCCCGATTATGTGCTGTAATATGTATGTTTCATAGATGACGATAGGATGGCTTTGTATCCATTTGCGTTCTGCATCATGAGCGTACACAACATTTTCAATTACACTGATTGCATTTTTATAATAGGCTAGTTCATACCCGTTGTCTGTTTTTGCAATAGTTAATGCACCCAGCAATCTTTCATAATCTATATTAACAGTATCAAATCCTGTTATATATGCATCTCTTATTAAATAATCCAATTTATCAATTTAATAATTGAATAAAGCAATTACGGATATCGTTTTCGTCGTTTTTTTCAGAATATTTATATCCGGTAATACATCTTGCAAAAAACTCACGTTCATTTTCATTTAAAAAAAAGTCTGGGAATGAAATAAGACCAACTATTGAGCTCATTATCTCATGTGGAGCTGTGGCTGCTGTTTTTTCCTGTGGCACATCTCCAGCAAATTTTTCTGAAGAAACGACTTCAATTAATTTATTATGAATTCCTATAAACTTTTTGTCATCATCAAGATAGAATTCTTCACCGGTATGAGAAAATGGAGCATGTCCTACATCATGTAAT
>CAYNOE010000405.1:0-2711 GCA_964398745.1 uncultured Lachnobacterium sp. | reverse complement strand
CCCAGAATATTATACCATCTTTTCGATATAAAAATCATGGTTTTTGATATAAACCAGATAAAACCAGTGATACAATCGTATAAATTTTATGAGAGGCGAATCTATGAATAATACAGACTTTACCAGGGGTTCCATAACAAAATCACTTTTATGTTTTTTCTTTCCAATGCTGCTTGCAAATATCTTACAGCAAATTTATTCGTTTGCAGACATGGTTATTATCGGAAAGGGACTGGGGGATCATTCTGTTGCCGCAGTTGGTAATTTCACAACCCTTTCTTTTTTTATCACAGGGTTTATTATGGGGATAACAAACGGTTTTTCCGTAAATATATCCCAGGCATACGGAAAAAAAGATTTTATTACGCTAAGAAGACATGTTGCTTCATCCATAAAACTGTCAGCCATTTCTGCTGCATTATTTACACTGGCTGGTATCCTGCTTTTGCATCCGGTTCTTTTGCTTATAAAAACAGACGGGGTAATTATGGGTGACTGCCTGTCTTACGGATACATTATTTTCGGTGGTCTTGTTATTAACGTTTCATACAATTTAATTTCGTCCATTTTAAGGGCAGTCGGAGACAGCAGAACACCTTTACTGGCAATTGGAGTTTCATCCGCCATAAACATAACTCTGGATTTATTATTCATTTTCCTGTTAGATACCGGAGTTTCCGGACCTGCATATGCAACAATTTTTTCACAGTTAATTTCTGTTGTTATCTGCTATTGCAGGCTTCGTAAAATGAAAGAACTCAGACTAAAAAAATGTGATTTTCATTCTGACTGGAAGCCGGAAATAGAACTGTTAAAAAACGGGGTGCCCATGGCGCTTATGAATTCCATTACTTCTGTCGGCTGTATATTTGTACAGGGCTGCATAAATGATTACAGCGTAATCTATACCTCTGCCTATTCCGTATGCAGTAAATACTTAAATTTCTTTATGCTGCCGGGAATCACGGCCGGTTTTGCAGTATCCGCATTTTCCGGCCAGAATTATGGTGCAAAAAAATTTGAACGGATTCGCGGCGGCATAAAGACAGCAGTTTTCATCGCATTGTTTTCAGCACTTACACTTGGAATCATCCTGTATTTCTTTTCTACCCAGCTGGCAGGATTCATGCTTACCGGGCAGGAGGCGCTCGCATGTGCTTCTGTTTTTCTGAAATTTCTGGCGCTGTTTATCGTTCTTCTGAATTTATTGTTTGTTTTCAGAAGCTGTATCCAGGGACTGGGAAAACCTGCCATCCCCATGTGTTCCGGAATCGTGGAAATGCTTATCCGTATCCCTGTTATTTTTTTCGGCTTACCCGTATTTGGTTTTACTGCAACGGTTTATGCGGAAGGAATGGCATGGACCGGCGCACTGGCGCTTAACATTATTTCGTACATATATTTCCTGAAACAGATAGAAAAATATGAAGCTTAAAACGGCAGGGAAAAGCTTAAAACAATTTTCAGGGAATCCATCAGCCGGCCGCTACAGAACGATATTTTTACAGTGGCGCCGGATTTCCACAATAACCCGAAACTTCTTTTCAGTTTTTTACATGATACCATAGAAAATACAGCGCCAAACTATATTTTGCTGATTATCAGGCAGGGTATTAAAGACGGTTCTATTCAGACGGATTACCCAGAGCAATTGACAGAACTGATTTTACTTGCGGCAAATGTCTGGATGAATCCTATGATATTTGACAGCTCTGTAGAAGAGTCTTACTGTAAATTTTTGGTATTTAGCCAGATGCTGCAGGGCTTTGGACTGGATATTGTGGATAATGAAATGCCGGAAAGACTGCGGGAGCCTGCCAGCTGTCTGTTCAGGCAAGTATCCCTGCACTTACCAGTCAGAATAATTTTATGGCGGCAAATTCTATTATCAATACAATCAGTTCATTTGTGTCTTTGACAAGTCCTGTACTTGGAGGTGTTTTATACAGTGCATATGGATTAAAGCCTGTATTGTGGGTTTGCATGGTATGTTTTACCATGTCTGCGGAAATAATCTGTTCCTGTCTGCAATGATAATTGTCGCCTTGCCGTATCTGATAACGGAGGTATTACATTTTGAGGTTTCATAGGAAAACAGACTTTATGGCTATGTAGAGGGAGCACTGGCGGCAGGTATTGGTGCAGGCATTTTTGCAAACAAACTGGCGATTCATAAATTATATTGTCATAACCGTATGCTGTTTTGCCATTATGGTATTTTCAACAATTATTACCGTGCAGATGATGTCCTTTGTCCAGTCAGAAACCCCGCAAAACTTAATTGGAAAGGTGATAGTCATAATTCTCACAGTTTCCATGTGCGCACAGCCGTTGGGAAACGCGTTATATGGCATTTTGTTTGAAATTAGCGAAGGATATGAATATGCCGTCGTTTTATTTTCGGGCGTGGTGTCGCTAATAATTACCATAAATACAAGAAACATTTTTAAAAGATTTTTAGCAGAATAAAAACTTATTCTGTGTCCCTGGTTTTTCTTGAAAAAAGAGCAGTCACAACAGTTTACACTGGCTCAATGCTTTGGTACAGGGGCTTTTGGGTGATTGGGTTTCAGAAAATGGGAAAGTCAAAATCCCAATGTCTTGACATTATTTTGGCATTGTTATATACTTTGTATAACAAAGTAGACGGGGAAACTCATGAGTGAAAAATACGAGCAGCAAATGAAAAAAGGTGTTCTGGATATGCTTGT
>CAYNOE010000404.1:0-2713 GCA_964398745.1 uncultured Lachnobacterium sp. | reverse complement strand
ATATATAGTAAGGAGAGTCGTTTTATGGAACAAGATAATGAAAAATTAAATGACTATCAAGAACAATACAATGAATTAATGCAAGAAGAAGATGAAAAAAAGAAGAAAAAACGATTTTTATTGATTTTTTTGTTTTTTCTAATTCTTTTCCTTTCAGTTATTGGCTTAACTTATTCATACTATCGTAATTATAAAAGCCTTAGGTATGGTGTCAAACTTAATATAGATTTAGACGGAGATGGTATACCAGACTTAAATATCGACACCGATAATGATGGGATTTGTGATATAAACTGTGATACAAACAATGATAATCTTCCTGATTATAATATTGATTATTTTGGGGATAAAATATCTCATTTTAATCTAGATACTGATCACGATGGTATTCCCGATAGTAACCTTATCAATCAAGACACAAATGGTGACGGTAAATGCGATATAAATTGCGATACTAATAAAGATGGTTGGCCAGACACTAACATAGATTTAGATGGTGATGGTAAAGCAGATTTAAATATTGATACTAATAATGATGGCAAGCCAGATTTAAATATCGATACTAATAATGATGGAAAACCTGATTTAAATATTGATACTGATGGCGATGGTAAAGCTGATGTTAATATTGACACTGATGGTGATGGAAAACCTGATTTAAATATTGATTATATGGATGATAATCTTCCTCACTTTAATATCGATACCGATGGTGATGGCAAGCCTGATAAAAACTTAATAAATCAAGATTCCAATAATGATGGTCAATGTGACTTAAACTGTGATACTACTGGTGATAATATTCCTGATTCTAAAGTAGACCCAACTGGTGATGGAATTTGTAAATTTAATTGTGGATATGGTGATAATTTAAATAAAGATATCAATGGTGATGGTAAATGCGATTTAAACTGTGATACTGATGGTGACGGTATACCTGATAAAAATATTGATACTGATAATGATGGCATTTGTAATGTTAGGTGTGAAAATGAAGATATAGTTAATATAAAACCTAATCCAGTGGATAAAGAGGAAAAGTTAATATTATATGTTTCTTATATTAAAGGAATAGATGAAAAAAATATTACTCCTAGTTGGAGAAGTACTCAAACCTTTACTATAACTAATCAATCAAATCATACAGTAAAATTCAATGTTAGATGGAGTGATGTTCAAAATAGCTTTACATCTGGTACAATTAAATGCAGATTAAGTAGAAATAATATCTTCCAAAAGAATATGGATGCTCCAGTAAATGATGGTTATTTACTTCAAAATATTACCATACCTGGAAAAACAACATATCGTTATGAAATAGAGTATCAATTTGATTCAAATGCTCAAAATAATAATCAAGGAAAATCATTTAAAGCTAAAATAAATGCGGAAATTTCTAAATAAGCTCTATCTTGAGCTTTTTTTTCTTGTATTTTTACAGGTATTATTTTATAATTATAGAAGAATAGAGAGGGCATATTATGAAAGAAAAAAGTAAATATGGGGCAGTTGGCAAATTTTTTAAAATTATATCTCGAATTATATCTTATACATTATTTATAATTCTAATTATTATAGCTATCTTTTTAGCATATTATACATTATCTTCTAGAGCAGCAGCTAAAAAAGGTCAAAAATTTGAAGCTCCTATTTCCTTATATACAATCATAAGCCCCAGTATGACACCAAATATCAATATTTATGATGTTGTTGTATCTAAAAAAGTAAAAAGTCCTAATGATATTAAAGTAGGTGATGTAATAACATTTATTTCTACAAGTCAAATATCAAGAGGTATGACTGTTACTCATCGTGTAGTAGAAATAGTTAAAGATGAAAATGGCATTGCTTATAAAACTAAAGGAGACAATAATTTAAGCCCAGATGGAGCCCCAGCTGAATATAATAATGTTATCGGTAAAGTCGTTTTAAAAATACCTAAGTTAGGCCGTCTTCAAGAATTCATTTCTTCCAAAGGCGGCTGGATAATTGCTATTGTCTTGCCAGCTTTAATCATAATAATATCTGATATTGTTAAAATAATAAGATTGAGTAGTGTAAAAAATAAAATAAATAAACTAGAGGAACAACAAAAGCAAGAGCAAGAAGAAAAACAAATATTAGAAGAAAACAGAAAAGAAGAATTGAAAGAAAAACTAGACATAGAAGAAGCACTAAAGCCGGAAGAAAATATTAATGAACAAATTGATATTCAAAATTTAGTCGATAAAATAGATAACAAACAAAATATAGAAGAAGAATATAATTTTAAATACAAAAGTCATCGAAATAACGAAATAATACCTCAAGAAATCCAAGAAGACACAATAAATGAAGACACTATTGAAAATAAATCCATAGAAGATGATATAAAAGAAAATAAAACTTTTGAAAAAGAACTAGAAGAAGAAAATTTTAACAAAGATAACGATTTTAATGATGATTATAATTACAATGATAGTGTAAAAATGGAAAAACCTAGTTTTGATATTCCTGAACTTCCAACTACCAAACAACCATCCAATAACTATAATAATGGAAATAAGAAGAAAAATTATCATAAAAATAATAATAGAAACAATAATAGAAATAAATATCGTAAAAATAATTATAATAGAAATAAATACGGTAAAAACAATAATAGGAAACACTAATCTTAGTTACAGTTCAGTCAGAGATATAGCAATTTGAATGTTAGTAAGTGCAGAAATTC
>CAYNOE010000403.1:0-2740 GCA_964398745.1 uncultured Lachnobacterium sp. | reverse complement strand
TCAATAGGTTCTATGATATGAATTCGGTCACATCCTCCCAGTTCTTCCTCAGCAGCTTGGCGTACCACCGGATTCATATGGATTGGATACACGGCCTTACACTCAGGATGCTCATCGAGGACACGACGAATTGCACGAAACATATGATGCATTGGTTTACCAAAATTTTCGCGGCGATGTGCTGTAATGAAGATCATTTTGTCATCTCCAACCCAGTCAAGTTCAGGATGTGTATAATCTTCCTTCACTGTGTGCCACATTGCGTCAATGACCGTATTACCAGTAATATAAATGGTATCATGGTTCTTCCCCTCTGCCTTCAAATGATCAGCCGCCAGCTGAGTAGGTGCAAAGTTATACTGGCTCACAATTCCTACAGCCTGACGGTTAAATTCTTCCGGATAGGGGCTGTGGATATCGTATGTTCTCAAGCCTGCTTCAACATGTCCCACCGGGATCTGGAGATAGAAACAGGCAAGTGTTGTTACAAAAGTGGTGGAAGTGTCGCCATGCACCAAAACAACGTCCGGCTTCTCTTTTTCCAATACGACTTTTATCCCATTAAGAATATTGGTAGTAATATCAAAAAGTGTCTGCTGGTCTTTCATGATATTGAGGTCGTAATCCGGAACAATCCCGAAAGTATCCAGTACCTGATCCAGCATCTGACGATGCTGGGCTGTGACGCAAACCACGCTTCGAATACCTTTCCTTGTTTTTAGTTCATTTATAAGAGGGCAAATTTTAATTGCCTCTGGTCTTGTTCCAAAAACCAGCATCACCTTTTTCATGCAAATTATTCTCCTTAATTTTTTTCACACAGCAGAAAATATTTTTAATGGTCTAATCCTTTTAGCCAAAAGAATAATAGAGTTTAAATATGATATACATTAGGCTCCCTGATAATGTTATGGCAATCAAGAATCACCTTATCTTTCAGTTTTTCCACATTCTCCTTAATTTCATTGTGCCCAACCATAATTACAACCATATCAACGGCATCAAGGAATTTTTCAAGGCTATGATACTGGTTCTTCACAACATCCTTTTTGATGAAAGGATCATAAACTTTCAGTCCTGTAGCAAGATGACGTTCCTGCGATTCAAGCAACTGAAGAGTAGGGGACTCACGCATATCATCCACATTCTCTTTATAAGCCAACCCATAAAGACCAACACGAGAAATGTTTTTCATATTCTTCTCTTTCATAATCTCGTAGATACGGTTAAGAACAAAATCAGGCATACCATCATTCGTCTTCATCGACTCATCGATAACCTTGGCCAACGATGGATAATCACCAACCAGAAACCACGGGTCTACAGAGATACAGTGACCACCAACACCAGGACCGGGCTGGAGGATATTAACCCGGGGATGCATGTTACAAATCTTAATGATCTCATATACATCCATATTGTCATGGCGGCAGATCTTTGCCAACTCATTTGCAAACGCAATATTTACAGCGCGGAAAGTATTCTCAACAACCTTTGTCATTTCAGCCGTTTTGACATCTGTTACAACAATTTCACCTTGGCAGAATGAGGCATAAAGCTTTGCAACGGCTTTACCTATGACTTTATCATCCGCACCAATAGTACGGTTGTTATGGAGCAATTCATAAACCATATTACCAGGGATGATGCGCTCAGGAGCATGAACAAGCTGGATATCTGTTCTATTAGCTCCAGTAATCACAGGCCGCACAAACTTTTCAATAGTTCCAGGAGATACTGTAGACTCAATTACAAGAGTTGCCCTCCGGGAAGCCACCTTCATAACATCCTGCACCGCACCAACAACATAGCAGGCATCAACCTTCTTACTAAACTTATCATAAGGAGTTGGCACGGAAATAATATATGTGTCCGTCACCTGATATTCGGTAGTAAATTTTATGCCAGCTTTCACAGCACCCTGAAATAGCTCGTCTAAACCATCCTCCCTAAATGTCGTCTGTCCAGCATTCAAAGTAGCAACCAATTCCTTATTACAATCAGTACCTACAACCTCAACACCATGGGAGGCCATCATCAGGGCAGTGGGTAGTCCGATATAGCCAAGTCCAATTACGTTAACCATTTTATTGTTCTCCTTCTTGTTTAATAGATTATTGTCAAATTAATGACCTAATTGGTCTGTTTTCAGATTTATTTCTCTTTTCTATTAAAATTGGATCAATAATAATAAGCATAATAATCGTCCATAAAATGCCACCTGTGTTTAGTGATATTAATATGTTTGTATCATTTAAAATAAACATTTGATATGACATTGCAGCAACGACAACCTGAATAGGCATATTTTTAATCGACCCGTCTATCACTAAGAAAATAAATACCAACACCAAAGAAGCCAGAACCATTCCAATAAACCCACAATCCGCAAAACCATAGGAAAACATACCTGTATTACCGTTACTGTAAAAATCAGATCCATATACAAATTGGTTAACTATTACCCCAATAGGTAAAGAATAAGGATATTTAGTTCCTAAAAGTTTACCAATGATACCTTCTGAAAAATACAAAAATTTATGTTCCGTAAAATATTCAAAATACTGAAACTGACACTGTGCCGGAATAAAGATTGTCCTATAAGCAAAAGTAAACAACTGTAACTTGGTTATATTAAACTTATAAAATACATATGAAACAATATGAATAAACACAAACAATTCCGGCATCAGCTTAAAATAGTCAGTACCCTTTCTTAAAACACAAAAAATAAGAATAA
>CAYNOE010000402.1:0-2753 GCA_964398745.1 uncultured Lachnobacterium sp. | reverse complement strand
TGGTGGATTCATCAGCCAAAAAAATCATCGAAACTGTAAAGAAGAACGGATCACAAGTGAGCGGTCCGGTACCTCTTCCTACAAAAAGGGAAGTTGTTACCATCTTAAGGGCAACCCACAAGTACAAAGATTCCCGTGAACAGTTTGAACAGAGGACCCATAAGAGACTGATTGATATTGTGACACCGACACAGAAGACGGTTGATGCGCTTTCGCGTCTGGAAATGCCGGCAGGTGTGTACATCGATATCAAAATGAAACAAAAGTAACAAATTGAAAATCCTGAATAGTTGATATATACAACTGCTCTAGGATGAACGGTTCCGCTACTTGTTCCGGTCGGTTTTTACATACCGGATTCAGGCAAGAGGCGTTCCGCTGTAGAAGCTGTGCCAGGCTTTTGGCGAAAGCCTGACATGTAAAAACAGGAGGTAGGAAATGAAGAAAGCAATTTTGGCAACAAAACTCGGAATGACGCAGATCTTCGATGCAGACGGCGTGCTGATACCGGTTACTGTACTGCAGGCCGGTCCGTGTGTTGTAACACAGATTAAGACAGTTGACAATGACGGGTACAGCGCAGTCCAGGTGGGCTACATGGACAAGAAAGAAAAGATTATCAACAAAGACGCCAGCGGCAAGAAAAAGATTCGCAACAGACACGGTGTAAACAAAGCGGAAATGGGACATTTTGCCAAGGCTGGTGTATCCGGCAAGAGATTTGTCCGCGAGTTCAAATTTGAAAACGCAGACGAGTACAAGCTGGCAGATGAAATCAAGGCTGATATCTTCGCCGAGGGCGACAAGATAGACGCAAGCGCCATTTCCAAAGGTAAAGGATTCCAGGGCGCGATTAAAAGACATGGACAGCACAGGGGGCCAATGGCACATGGTTCCAAGTTCCACCGCCACCAGGGTTCAAACGGAGCCTGCTCTTCACCGAGCCGTGTGTTCAAGGGAAAAGGAATGCCGGGACATATGGGAAACGTAAAGGTGACGGTCCAGAATCTTGAAGTGGTAAAGGTTGACGCAGAAAACAACCTGCTGTTAATCAAGGGTTCTGTTCCGGGACCGAAGAAAGGCCTGATTACAGTTAAAGAAACCGTGAAGACCGGTAAGTAGTGCGAAATTAAGAAAGGAGGAACATTACGATGGCTAAGGTGGCTGTTTATAATATGGAAGGCAATGAAGTCGGTACGATTGAATTAAGCGATTCCATTTTCGGCGTAAAAATAAATGAGCATTTGGTTCATATGGCTGTTCTCCAGCAGCTTGCAAATAAACGTCAGGGAACACAGAGCGCAAAGACGCGTTCGGAAGTTCGGGGCGGCGGAAGAAAACCATGGAGACAGAAAGGAACCGGACATGCAAGGCAGGGTTCAATCAGGGCTCCACAGTGGAAAGGCGGCGGAGTTGTGTTTGCTCCAAAGCCAAGGGATTATTCATTTAAGCTTAACAGAAAAGAAAAGAGGGCTGCATTAAAGTCTGCCCTTACATCCAGGGTGGAAGAGGGCAAGTTTATCGTTCTTGATGAATTGAAGCTGGATGAAATAAAGACAAAGAAGTTTGTTCAGGTTATGAACAATCTTAAGCTTCGCAAGGCACTGTTTATACTGGAGGATATGGATAAAAACGTAATTCTGTCCGCCAGAAATGTTCCGGATGTCAAGACGGCGCAGACAAATGAGATGAATGTGTATGACACATTGAAATATGACACGGTAGTAGTAACAAAGGCTGCTGTTGAAAAAATTGAGGAGGTATATGTATAATGGCAAACATACAGTATTATGATGTCATCCTCAAACCAGTGGTAACTGAGCAGAGCATGGCTTTAATGGCTGACAAGAAATACACATTTCTGGTTCATCCGCAGGCAAACAAAACCATGATTAAAGAAGCGGTTGAGAGAATGTTTGAAGGGACCGAAGTCGAAAGAGTCAACACAATGAACCGCGTGGGAAAGAAAAAGAGACGTGGCATGACAGTCGGAAGAACTGCAAAGACCAAAAAAGCGATTGTCCAGCTTACAAAAGACAGCAAGGACATTGAGATTTTCAGTGGTCTTTAAACCGCATGACGTAAAACATTGAAAGGAGAAAAACAATGGGAATCAAGACATATAACCCATATACACCTTCCAGAAGAAATATGACCGGTTCTGACTTCTCTGAAATCACAAAGAAGACTCCGGAGAAGTCCCTTACAACTTCTTTAAAGAAGCATTCCGGCCGTAACAATCAGGGTAAGATCACGGTAAGGCACCGTGGCGGTGGAAACAGAAGAAAATACAGGATTATTGACTTTAAGAGGAGAAAAGACGGGATTCCGGCAAAGGTTATCGGGATTGAGTACGATCCGAACAGAACGGCAAACATCGCGCTGATCTGCTATGCAGACGGTCAGAAATCCTATATTCTTGCACCGGCAGGTCTGACAGACGGAATGAAAGTCATGAACGGGCCGGACGCGGAAGTGAGGGTTGGAAACTGCCTGCCGCTTGAGAATATTCCGGTTGGTACACAGATACACAACATTGAGATGCTTCCTGGGAAGGGAGGACAGCTAGTCCGTTCCGCGGGAGTCAGTGCACAGCTTATGGCCAAGGAGGGGAAATACGCAACACTCCGTCTTCCTTCCGGCGAAATGAGAATGGTTCCGATCCAGTGCAGGGCATCAATCGGTGTTATTGGAAATGGTGACCACAACCTTGTAAATATTGGTAAGGCTGGGCGTAAGCGTCATATGGGTAT
>CAYNOE010000401.1:0-2756 GCA_964398745.1 uncultured Lachnobacterium sp. | reverse complement strand
TATTATTTCAATGGAAAAAAACAGATGTTTCAGGTGAAGCTGGCATCTGGGAAGAAGGGATGGTTTTTAGCACCGGATGAGTATCAGGAATTATTTAAAGAGGCGTATGGAGTTGGCTGATTTGATGGAGAAACCACTATGGATAACGGGCATTAATTTAAGAGAACATGCAAAAATTGAGGAAGGCTTTATGAGCCTTCCTCATATGCTGTGAAAATAAAGAATCTTATACAGGTACTTTTTTAATCACGTTTTTCTTCAAAGGCTCTTTTTTTGCAGTTTCATTCTTTATGGCTTCCTTCTCATGGGCCTTATGGAAAGAAGCGCGCATTTTTTCCGCCATTTTCTGGAGTTTCTGGTCCGGTACAAACTGCTTTATGGTTTCCTTGTCTACAGCAATCCGGTTGTCCATTGTCTTCATAATATCCACAATCTGGATTTTTTTGTAAACATCATCCTTGCTTAAGTCGTAAATCTGGTTGTCGGAAAGCCTTAAGACGATTGGGCGCATAAAATCCTCCGTATTTTCCACAAGGACAATTCCGTGGCCGCCAGTGGACAAATCCACATTTGCAGCGTGCGGAACAATGTGGATGCACTCCGCAAGAGCGGATACATAGGACGGATTAAAGCGCTTCGGCTCTTTTTTCAGGCGGCGCATTGCGGCAATCTCGGAAACCGGTTCATATCCGATATTCATTGCGGTCATCTGGTCAAACTGGTCCGCCACGCGGAGCAGCTGAATCATGCCGGTTATTTCTTTTTCACTGGAAAGCTGAAATTTGTCCGGGTGGTCGGCGTAAACATAGTTCTGCATCAGCGCCAGTGCAAGCGGAAAATATTCATGGTCATTCCGGTATGGGGCAAGGGCCGTAAGCCCGCGCTCCAGCGACTGCTGGATTAAATCCCTGTCCGCAGCCGAAAGCTCCGGGCCTTTTTCCAGAATCGGTTTTGGAACATAAAGATAACCGATATCATAAAGCAGGGCGGCCGTTACAACCGCAAGCTGCTTTGGCGCGGAATATTTCAGGTAAGAGGTCATCATGGTTGCAAGAATCGCCGTGCTGATGGCATGCTTGTACATAAAATCATCGCCGCTGCGCAGGTTCTGGTTAAAGTTTACCCTGTGGTCGAGCCGTCCGTAATGATTAACGATATCATTGACGAATGTATGTAAAGGCTCCAGTTTTTTGCGTTTCTGAATCAGTTCCACACATTCGCGAAGCTTGAACATATAAACCGTCTGTAACTGCTCGAAAATCTGATCCTCCTTTGAGAACGGAGGGAGCGGTTCAGCCGGTTCAAGAATATAAATTCCTATAAGACCGAAGTTCTTCACACTGGAGATTCCGGGTGAGGTCAGGGCTGTATTGCGCTCATAGAGCAGAACACCGTCTTTGTTGTAAATCGGTTTTGCAAGGCGCATGCCGGGTTTCAAATTTTCAGTTTTTACAAATTTCATATCGCAGCTTCCCCCATATCTAAAAATTACCAATATTGTATAGTAAGAATTATAACATACAAAAATCAATTATGCAATCCGCACAGAAAAATGTGTTCACTTTAGTCCTTTTTCACAAAGCTATCAATTTTTTACAATCTGAAAGCGAAAATGGATTGATTTTATGTACAAAATATGGTAATATAGACTTTGTTAAAAAATTAACAGCGTCATTTGGCGCAAGTCTTAATATAAAGGAGAACGAACATGGCAAAGAAAGTTGTATTAGCAGGTGCCTGCCGTACCGCAATCGGCAAGATGGGAGGAGCTTTAAGCAATACTCCGGCAGCAGATTTGGGAGCAATCGTAATTAAAGAAGCATTAAACCGTGCAGGCGTTAAGCCGGAGCAGGTGGATGAAGTCAAGATGGGTTGTGTCATCCAGGCAGCACAGGGACAGAACGTGGCACGTCAGGCAGCCATCAAGGCTGGTTTACCAGTTGAGGTTCCGGCAATTACAATTAACGTTGTATGCGGTTCCGGTCTTAAGTGCGTAAACGATGCGGCTACCATGATTATGGCAGGGGAAGCTGATGTTGTAGTGGCAGGCGGTATGGAAAACATGTCCATGGGACCTTATGCCATGACAAAGGCACGTTTCGGATACAGAATGAACAATGCAACTATGGTTGACTGTATGGTAAATGATGCACTGACAGATGCATTCAACCATTACCATATGATGATTACAGCCGAAAATGTTTGTGATAAATATGGTTTGACAAGAGAAGAACTGGACGAGTTTTCCGCAAACAGCCAGCAGAAATGCGAAGCAGCCATGAAGGCTGGAAAGTTCAAGGATGAAATTGTTCCTGTTCCGGTTAAGGTTAAGAAGGAAATGGTTGATTTCGTTACAGATGAGGGACCTCGTGCAGGTACTACAGTAGAGACATTAAGCAAGTTAAAATGCTGCTCAGGCAAAGAGGGCGGACTTGTAACCGCAGGTAACGCTTCCGGCATCAACGATGGTGCAGCAGCAATCGTGGTTATGAGCGAGGAAAAGGCAAAAGAGCTGGGCGTTACTCCGATGGCAACATGGGTGGCAGGCGCACTTGGCGGTGTTGAACCTGAAATAATGGGTATTGGACCGGTAGCAGCCACAAGGAAAGTCTTTGAAAAGACTGGACTTACTATTAACGACATGGATCTGGTTGAAGCAAATGAGGCATTTGCAGCACAGTCTGTTGCAGTTGCACATGATCTTGAGTTTGATATGAGTAAGGTAAATGTAAACGGAGGCGCTATTGCCCTTGGAC
>CAYNOE010000400.1:0-2783 GCA_964398745.1 uncultured Lachnobacterium sp. | reverse complement strand
AGATGTTGAAAAAGGAAAAAACACTATAGAAGATATAAAATATGCTTTAGAAAATTCTAATATTGATAAAAGATTTTCTACGGCACTACCAAACGGTTTATATCTATATAAAATTAATTATGAATAAAGTTTACTCAAAAACTGCACAGTAAAAAGGTCAAAAGTTGCACAATAAATATTGAAGTAAAAAGATTATTTAGTTTGACATATTCATATTTGTATAATATAATTTAAATATAGTTAAAGGGATAAAAAATAAGTTACCGCATATAATAGAGAAGAAAGGTAAATGAAAAGGTAAATGAAAATTTGACTTTCAATAATTCCTATGTTAAAATAAAAACACATTAGCAATAATGTAATTGATTGCATTGTGAAAGAATCTTCTGAGGAACATATAAGTCAATCAAATATTTTACATCTTGAATAGCATTGTGAAAGAAAATTCTGAGGAACATATAAGTCTATTCATGGCTTAAAGAGAACTCTATTATGGGGCTCTCTTTTATTATATCAGGAGGTTTTATGAAAAATGGGCAAATATATAATATAAATTTTAATGGCAATATTGGTTCTGAAATAAATAGTATTCATTTAGGAATTATATATAAAATACCTAAAGTGAAAAATATGATTTTTTGTATACCGTTAACTAGCCCCAAACCAAAACATTTTAAAAGTACAAAAGATTATAATCTAAGAAATCACCACGAATTAAAACACCAAAACTTAGTATATATTGACCAAACAGACTCCATAGCATTATTAGACCAAATGCGGAGTATTTCCATAAATAGAATATTAAAATCATATAAGAATATTAAATTAGATGAAAAGAATAACCAACTATTAATAATTAAAACAATAAAATATCTAAAAAACATTTTAAAACTGTAAAATTTCAACTTTATTAATATAAATTTAAAATAATTTATGCTAAAATGAAATTAGGAGAATTAATTTATGGATTTAAATTTTGAAGAAAGAAGATACTTAATTCTATATCTTGAGCTATTTAAATGCTCTTATAATCCAAATGATGAAAGAAAATATGATATACAAAACCACAGTATATTGGTAAGACACATTGAAATGCAGAATATTGCTTATTTATTAGAAAATTTTAAAAATAAGCTTTACATACGGATTTAATTGGAATTTAGAATATCCATATAGTCCAGGATTTCAAACATTTTTGAATAATCTTGATAAAAAAAGTAAAAAAATCACTGAATTTTATGATAATTTTAATCAAGAAAAGAAGAAAAGAAAATCCAGCTATTATAATGAGCAGTTACAAGATTTAATATCAAAATATTTATATAATAAAGATATTTCTGAAATACGCCAAGTAAGTTTAGTTTTAGAAAGCATTTTAAAAGAAAAACATGGAAGCAAATTTTTAGTGGACATTATCTATATTGGTAAGGATGTTATGCCAGGCGCGGATTTACCAACAATTTTAAAAGAATTAAATAGAAGAAAGGTTTATCCAAGTCCTGAAATTTCAGAAGCTATTTGGGAGTCCTTAATAATTCTTGGTATAATTGAATTAAAACAATTTACTAGAAAAAGAACTTTAGAAAAAGAATCTTGCAATATCTAAAAAAGATTTTAAAACTGTAAATATTCAACTTTATTAATATAAATTTAAAATAATTTATGCTAAAATGAAATTAGGAGGGTTTATATATGGATTTAAAATTTGAAGAAAAAAGATGTTTAGCATTATATCTTGAGTTTTTTAATCGTTGTTATAGCATAAATGATGAAAGGAAATATGATGTAACTCCAACTCACAGTTTAATTGTAAGACATATTGAAGTCCAAAATATAGTTTATTTTCTCCAAACTTTAGAAATATATTTTGATTATGGTTTCATTTGGGATTGGAGAGGACCATCTAGTCCAGGACTTCAAGCTATCTTAAATAGTCTTGATAAAAAAGAAGAAGCAATTACTGAATTTTATGATAGCTATAATAGAGATAGAAGTTTCGTAAGGTATAACAATTACAACCAACAATTACAGGATTCGTTAACGAACTATACACACAGCGAAAATATTTCTAAAATAAGTACTGCTAGTTTTGTTTTAGAAGATATTTTAAAAGAGGAACGAGGAAGTGAATTTTTAGCCGATATAATTTATATTGGTAAGACTGTTTTGCCAGGTTCTGATTTACCAAGAATTTTAAAAGAGTTAAATAGAAGAAAAGTAAATCCAAGTCCTGAAATTTCAGAAGCTATCTGGAAAGATTTAGCTATTCTTGGTATAAGAAATATTGCACCAAAAGATTTTACTAGAAAACGGACATTAGAAAATAGTTTTTGTCGTGGCCTAAAATAATTAAAATAAATAAAGGAAGTAAAATAAATGGAAACAGTAGAAGAAGCATATGATAATATGGCACATACCTTAAATACATCAAATAGTTATGATGAAACAGCTAAATCAATAAATAAAGCATTAATGTCATTATTACATTTTATAAATGAAGAAATACCTCTAAATAACTATACAGTATATATTATATTATTAGTAGCTAAATTATTTATCAAAGACAATGAAGAAAAATGTTGTTGCTTACAAAGTTTTAAAAACATGAAATTATTATTAAATCTTTTAAATTATAAGGAAAATACTCTTGAAAATATTCCCAAAAGGTAAAAAATAGTCAAAAATCAAGAAAAACAGCATTTTCTATTTGACAAACTACTCTAATTTGCATATAATTTTAAATGGTACATTTTATTTGTTGGAACTACCAAGCTGTGGGAAGG